>JAJZWQ010000177.1 GCA_021846605.1 Bacillota bacterium
GCGCGTACTCCAGCAGGTGACCTTCGGCATGCGCCGGGGAGCGGGTATGCGCAAGGAGGCCGAGCGGTGGTTGGAACTCCTGCGGATCGGCCATCTGGCCACCCGCTACCCGCACGAGCTGTCCGGCGGGCAGAAGCAACGCGTGGCTATCGCCCGGGCGCTGGCCACCGAACCTTCCCTGCTCCTTTTGGATGAGCCCTTCTCCAACCTGGACGCCCCGCTGCGTGAAGCCCTGCGGGACGAACTGGCCGCCGTCTACAAGGCGCTGGGCGTGACGGTGGTCCACGTCACGCACGACCGGCAGGAGGCACTGGGCACGGCCGACCGCGTGCTCGTCTTTGCCGATGGCCGCCTGCGCCAGGACGGTTCCCCCCAGGAGGTGTACGCGACGCCGGCAGATCCCGTTGTGGCATCCCTCCTGGGCGCCGCCAACCTGATCCCTGGCCATGTGGAGGGTTCCCCGGGTACCGCTGTGCTCGTGGCGGGCGCACTTCGCCTGGCCGGAACCTGGAGCGGGGCGGGAGCAGGGGGACGCGCGGTGGCCTTCTTCCGGCCCGAGGCGGCGCGGCTCCATGCCCGGCGCCCGGCCGACCAGTTGTCCAACGTCTTCCCGGCCCGTGTCGGGCGGAGCGGCTGGCACGACCAGGGCTGGCGGCACCGCCTGCGCTTGGGAGACGGCCCCACCGAGGTGGTCGTGATCGGCCAGGAGCGCATGGCCGAGGATGCGCAGGTCTGGGTGGAGGTGCCGGTCGGCGCCTGCCGCATCCTGCCCGCAGAGGAAACGGCATAGCGCGGTCCCCCTCCCCGGCGGCGCCGGTCGCGGCCGGGCACTCCGGAAGGAACAGGCGCGCCATCGCGCGTGCGGAGGACCGGGGCCCAGGCGAGGACCGCGCCGCGCAGGAAGCGCCGCTCGTGCTCTGCGCGGGCACGGCGGGACACCGCAGCCCCCCGCTGGCCGGACGGCTTGCCGCCGTGGGAGGTGGGCGCTCCGTGGGGATGCGGACGACCCGGGCGGCCGGGCCCGTCGCGGCCTACCCGCCCAGGACGACGGGCTGCACGGCCTGGCTACAGGGCCAGCGCCGCGCGCGTGGTCCGGTGGAGCAGATAGGGAACGCAGGCGGCCAGGTCGCCGACCACGGTCACGTCCGCCGGCAGGGGCGGTGGCGCGTGCCACTCGGGATGCCGGTGCACCAAGACGGGCTTCATCCCGGCCGCCCGGGCCCCCCCGACGTCATCCCAGACGTTGTCCCCGACGTGGGTGACGCTCTCTGGGGGTAGGTCCAGCGCCTCGGCCACCCAGGTGAAGGCCTGCGGGTCCGGCTTCTCGCGGCCAAGCTCCGCCGAGACGCCCAGCACCTCGAAGAACTCGGCGAGGCCAGTTACCGCAAGCACGGCGGCCGCGGTGTGATCCCAGTTGGATAGCAGGGCCAGGCGGCAGCCGGCCCGGCGCAACTGGCGCAGGGCCGCCAGCGCATCCCCGTACACCCTCCACCCACCGCTCCAGTCGGCGCAGACCGCGGGTCCCGGTGCAACCAGGCCGAGTTCGGCGTGCACCCGCCCCCAGTAGCGCCGGTGAAATTCATCGTTGCCCTGGTGCCAAAGGTCTGGGTAAAACTCCATGAAGATGCGATCCGTGCGATAGATGACCGCCTCGGCATCGCGCGCCCCGATCCGCACCCCGCGGGCGGCCCAATACGCCCGCAGCCCCGCCGCACGCTCGCGGTCGACCAGGGTGCCACCGAGGTCGAAGCAGACGGCACCGGCCATGTTCTCCCTCCCGTTTCCATGCTGTCCTGACCCTATGCGCCGCGGCCCCCGGCAGAGTGCTGGCGGCATTAGGCTGTGGCGGCGGTTGCGTTGCGGATGGCGGAAGATCTGATGAACCGCGCCGTTGTCCCCTGGCCGGACGCGTGGGGGCGGGCCGGATCCCGCGTACGCGACCATGACGCACAACGAACTCGTAATATGATCGGTCACGCAGTGATGATGCGTGTTGCTGGCGCCGCACGTCTTTGGTACCCTGGCCGATCCCACCAGGCGCGCGCTCCCGGAGGGCCTGGAGCCGGTGCCGCGCTGGCTGGGGCGCCATGAGCGCGTTGTGGCGGGCGCACCCAGGTGTCTTGCAGGCCCTGTGGGACGAGGAGGGGAGCGGCGATGGCACAACCTGAGGGGCAGGAGACGCTGACGATCGAGGTGGAGTACCGACTGGCGCACCCGCCAGAGAAGGTGTGGCGGGCCCTCACCGAACCCGCGTTGCTGGCGCGCTGGCTGATGCCCAACGATATCCGTCCCGAGGTGGGACACCGGTTCACCTTCCAGGCGGCGCCCACGCCGGGCTGGGACGGCGTCGTGTGCTGCGAGGTGTCGCTCGCCATCAAGCCCGAGGTGCTGGCCTACACATGGCGCGGCGGGTCCGCCAGCGTGACAGGGTATGGGCACGCCCTGGACACCACCGTCACCTGGACCCTGACCCGGACCCCTGACAACGGCACGCTCCTGCGCCTGGTGCATGCCGGGTTCACGGACCGCGACGGCTTCGCCTGGGAGGCCATGGGCCGCGGTTGGCGCGGTAAGCCGGCGGCGGTGGCGCAGCTCCTGGAGAACCTGGCCTAAACGGCCTCCCGCCCGTTGGGGGGCCTTGATCGGTGACCGCGCCTCAGCTGGTTTGTCGAGGCCCCGGAGGGGCGCAGGGGACCGTGCTTGCCGTCCCCGACCTGGAGCCATCGCGGACCTCCAGGCGCGCGGCTTGGACCTGCGCGAGACGCGGATCGCTCAGGTGCCCTGGGGCCGCTGGATCGTGGTGCGGGACCCCACCGGCAACAGCTGGGGCGTGGCGCCGCCGCCCACAAGCGCCGTCAGGGGCTTGCGGGCGGCGTGTCGCGGGATAGCCCGGCCGGGGCGACGGGTTCTGGTGCGTGCCGACACCCGGGGTGCGCGCACGCGCACCGCCGGCCGTTGCCGTTGCCGCGCAGGCAGGGGTGACGCCCGATCGCGCGGGCGGGCTGGCTACTCGAGGCACCCCGCAGCGCGCAGCTTCGCCTGCACATCCACCGTCTGCCGCGCCTGGCTGGCATCAATCGCGGCAAAGAGCATCGCGGTGCTTTGGATGTTGTCCTGAAGCTGGGTTTCCGGGGGCGGCCCGCCCGCAAACCAGTTGAGGGCACCATGGATGACGTGCTGGTGCCCATCATACTCGGGCCGGACCAGGGCCAGTTCCTCGGTGCGCAGGCGGCCCCCGCCCAGGTGCCGCTCCAGGCGCACGGTCTGGTCGCTCCCGACCGAGACGGCACCGTCCTCGCACTCGATCCGGTAATACTCCTGATACCAGGAATTCTGGGCGGCCGCCGCCAGGCAGGAACCCTCGTAGTTGCCGGCCACGCCGTTTTGCATGCCGCATACGTACTGGGCGATGCACTCGCCGTCAAAGGACGGGTGGTCCGGGTTCCACTCCTGGCCGGCGATCCAGGCGCAGTCGGCGCCGGCCAGGTTGCGGATCTGGTCCAGGTGGTGGATGCCGCCCTCGATCAGAAGCGAGTGGCGGATCTGGTGGCGGAAGTCTCCCCAGGATCCGCGCACGCGGTAGTCGGCGGCAAAGCGCGCCATGATGTAGCGGGGCTGACCGATGACGCCGTCGGCCAAAACGCGTTTGAGCGTAAGGATGCGCGGGGTGTATCGGTAGTTTTGGATGACCGCCATCTTCACCCCGGCCTGGCGGACGACCTGGTAGATGTCCACGGCCGCCTCCCAGGTGTCGGCGATGGGCTTTTCGCTGAGGACGTGCATACCCCGGCCGGCTGCCCGCAGCACCGCGTCACGGTGGTAGGCCGGGGGGAGGACGACAATGGCGAAGTCCGCTTCAGTTTGGGCGAAGGCGTCATCCAGGTTGAGAAAGCGCGCGCGTTCGGGCAGCGCCAGGAACTGGGCCGCCTCCGCCAGGGCGTCCGGCTGAACGTCGCAGAGGCCTACGATCTGCATGCGGTCCGAAAACCGCGGTAAGAGCTGGCGGATCCATGCCCGACCCATGCCGCCGGCCCCGAGCATCAACGCGCGCAACTTCGGCACTCCACAATCCCGCCTGTTCAAACCGGATGCGGTCTGACTACGGCGATGCGCTCGTGATCCCTGCAGGGGGGCGGCGGCAGGGCGCCGCCGCCCCAGGGCGACGGCCGCAAACTGGGCAGGCTGCATGCGGCACGCGCCTGCGGCGGCGCATCGACCCGAGGGCGAGGGGGGAAGGGGCAGATGGCGACCGACGAGCTCACCAATCCCTTTCTGATTGTGCAGCACCACCTGGCCGAGGCGGTCCGGCTCCTAGGTCTGGACCCGGAGGTCTACGAATACCTCTGCGAACCGGTGCGTGTGCTCAAGGTCGCCATTCACGTGCGCATGGACGACGGCTCGGTGCGCAACTTCGCCGCTATCCGCGCCCAGCACACCACCGTGCTCGGGCCGGTCAAGGGCGGCATCCGCTTTCACCCCGATGTGACGGAGGACGAGGTCAAGGGCCTGGCCATGTGGATGACGTTCAAGACGGCGGTCGCCAACCTGCCGTTCGGGGGCGCCAAGGGCGGCGTCGCCGTGGATCCGGACCAGCTGTCGCGCCGCGAACTGGAGGCCCTCACGCGGCAGTACATCCGGGCCCTGACGCCCATCGTCGGGGTGGACAAAGACATCCCCGCGCCCGACGTGAACACCAACCCGCAGATCATGGGGTGGATGCTGGATGAGTACGACCAGATCCACGGGGCGAGCGTCCCCGGGTTCGTGACCGGCAAGCCGATCATCCTGGGCGGATCGCGGGGGCGGGTCGCCGCCACCGGCCGCGGGGTCGTCATGACGGTGCTGGAGGCGTGTGCCCGCCTGGGGCTGGAGCCGCGGCAATGCCGTGCCGCCGTCCAGGGCTTCGGCAACGTCGGTAGCCACACGGCGCTGGAGCTGCACGCGGCCGGGGTGCGGGTGGTGGCGGTGGATGACGTCCGGGGTGGGGTCTATCGAGCCGAGGGGCTGGACGTGCCCGCCCTGGTGTCCTGGAGCCGGGAGCACCGTACCGTCGCCGGCTTCCCCGGCACGCGACCCGTCGACCTGCCGGGACTCTTGACGTGCGATTGCGAGATTCTGGTGCCCGCGGCGCTGGAGAACCAGATCACCGAGGAGATCGCGCCCCGCGTGCGTGCGCGCGTGGTCGCCGAGGCGGCCAACGGCCCCACCACCCCGGCCGCTGCCGCCATCCTGGAGCGGCGGGGCGTCTTCGTCATCCCCGATATCCTCTGCAACGCCGGCGGCGTCACGGTCTCCTACTTCGAGTGGGTCCAGGACCAGACGCACCTCTTCTGGTCCGAACAGGAGGTGGCCGAACGCCTCCAGGCCAAGATGCGCGGCGCGTTTGCCGAGGTGTACGGGATGCACGCGCGCGCGGGCGTAGACATGCGCCGGGCGGCGTACATGGTCGCGGTCGGGCGCCTGGCGGAGGCAATGGCGGCACGCGGCTGGCTGCGCCGAGACGTGCCGCCCGCCCTTGCCGACACCTGACCGGCTTCAGAGGTGGACGTTGCGCATGGCCGCGGCCGGGTAGCGTTCCCCGCTGGCCGCGCCCGGCGGGAGCGCGTCGGCGATCGCCGCCGCCTCGGCGTCGGTAAGGTCCACATCCAGGGCCCCGAGGTTCTCTTCCAGGTAGACCCGGCGCTTCGTCCCGGGGATCGGCACCACATCCTGATCGCGCAAAAGCCAGGCCAGGGCCAGTTGCGCCGGGGTGCAGTCCTTCTCGCG
>JAJZWQ010000178.1 GCA_021846605.1 Bacillota bacterium
GGGGCGACCTCCGTTGCCAGCAATGCGGCTTCCCCCTCCACGCGGAGCTGAATGCGGCCAGGAACATCGGAGCCAACCACCTGGCCAGCCTCGCTATACGTGGGACTGGCGGACCGCTGTCGGGCGGCCTATCGCAGCACGATCCGGTAGCTGCAAGCCCCCGGCTTTAGCCGTGGGGTCCTGACTTCCGGGTGTCGGAGCCCGTTCGTGGGTATGAGATTCGGGATGCCTCTTGCTGCTGATGTGTCGAGGGCGTGCTCCGACCGAGTAGTTCCTGGATGGCTGTGCAACGGCTGGTGAGAGGTCGTTCGGGTTGGTCATTCTGACACCGATTGTGCAATGCCGACGTTCCACGTTCGCCGCTGCGGACCATCTCCCCCCACCGTTGCCGGGCGCACGGCGAAGGGGGGCCAGGCCGGAGAGGGCCTGTCCCCCCTTCGGCATGCCACGACTACCGACAGGAACGGGGTGGCCACGCACGAAAAGGGCGTAGCAATCGGGGGGGGCGGGTGGGGATGGCGGAGGAACTGCTGGGCGCGGTGGAACGCGACTCCCAGCGCTCGGCCTGACGCAGGCGCCCGCAGGCAGTGGACGGGAGCGTCCGATAGCCAGGAGCCGCGCTCGAACGGACGGTGCTCCACAGTGCGGAACTGATGTGGCCGGGGTCTTCCAGGGGTGCCGGCGCGTGCGCACGGCCCTGCACCCTCGTCGCCGGACGGGGCAGATGGGTTGAATTTGGGGAGTGGGGAAGATGCTGTCGTCGGCACAGGTCGAGTTTTACCGACAGAACGGCTACGTGCTGGTGCCCGGGCTGCTGTCGGCGGAAGAGGCCGCCTTCTACCGCGAGGAGTGCCACGCCTTGGCGCAACGGCTATCGGCCGGGCGCAACCTCGACGCCACGTGGGGCAGCGCCCGCGCGCTCGGTGCGGAGGCGGCCGATACCAAGGTCCTGCACTGCCATGACGTCCAGTTCCAGTCCGCGGCCTTCGCCCGGCTGATCGTCGACGAGCGCCTGGCCGGCGCCGCAGCGGACATCATCGGCCCCAATGTGCAGTTGCACCACACCAAGATGTTCATCAAGCCGGCCGAAAAGGGATCGCCGTTTCCCATGCACCAGGACCGTCCCTTCTTCCCCCATGACCGCGACAGCATGATCGCCGCGATCCTGCATTTCGACGACGCCCCCCTGGAGAAGGGTTGTGTCTGTGTCGTCCCGGGCAGCCACAGGTTGGGGCCCCTCCCGCACCAATCCGCTGGCGGATGGCACCTGTCCCCGGAGGAGTACCCGCTGTCGTCGGCCACGCCCTGTCCAGCGCGGGCGGGAGACGTGCTGTTCTTCAGCTACCTGACGATCCACGGGTCGGGCCTCAATGTCAGTTCGGAGCCGCGCACCACGCTGCTGGTGCAGATGCGCGATCCCCTGGACCCGCCCACTGTGCGCGCCCACGAATCCCGGGGCCAGGGCATGCTGCTGCACGGCATCGATCCGTCCTGCGCGACTGTGCGCCCCAGCAGCGAGACGGGGGCCACGGGTGCGATGGGTGCGATGGGTGCGATGGGTGCGATGGGAACAGGGAAAATGGGGTAGGCCGATCCACCGCCGTAGCCGCCAGCCCGTGGATTATTCGCGCTCCTGCCGCAATGGTTTCGCGCCGACGGTGCGCAGCGACGGCACGAGCACCTGCTCGGCCACCAGGCTCATGCCGTTGCCCCGCCGGCGGACCCGCCCGGCAATCCCCAGGAGCGGCCGGGATGGGAAGAGGATCGCCCCCGCCCGCCGGTAGACATCCTCCGGCACCATCACCTCGACCAACCCCTCCTCATCCTCCAGGGCCAAAAAGACCAGACGGCGCCCGGAGCGCGTGGGCGGACGGTGCGGGCGGACCGGCACCCCCGCCACGGACAGCCGCATTCCATCGGGGGCACAGCGCGCCTGCCCCGAGCGCATATATCCCTGCTCCTCCAGTCTCGCGCGCCACATCTCCAGCACATGCCCCCGCGGGGAGAAGCCCAGCAGCCGCTGCTCCTGCAGCCAGAGCTCCCGCAGGGAGAAGTCGCGCATTCCCCGGGGCGGATCCATCAGGGGCATCCCACCGGACCGCGCCGCCGCACGGATACCGGACAGCGACCAGAGCAACTGCCGCCGCCCCCCGCAGTCTCCGGCCCAGGCATCGCAGGCCCCGGCCAGGATCAGGGCCTCCAGCGCGTCCAGGGGGACGGCGGGCACGCGCCGGCAGAGGTCGAAGAGGCTCTTGTACCGACCCTCCCGCTCGCGTCCGTCCACGATCGCCCGAGCCGCCCCCTCTGGCACGCCGGAGACCGCCCCCAGCGGCGCCCGCAGGGTGCCTGCGCTGGCGGCCGCCCCCCAGTCCAGACCGCTGCGCTGCACATCCGGCCCCAGCACCCGCACCCCGCGGCGGCGCAGTTCGGTGACCAGGGTGTGCACCGGGTAGAAGCCCATGGGCTGGTTATCGAGGATGCCGGCAAAGTAGGCGGCCGGCCGGTGTTCAGCCAGGTAGGCCGTGCGGTAGGCGGTCACTCCGAAGGCCACCGCGTGCGCCTCGGGAAAGCCGTACGACGCGTATCCCTGCAGGCAGGCGAAGATATCTCGGGCCACATCCGCGTCCACGCCGCGTTCCGCGGCCCGGCGGCAGAACAGCCCCCCGATCTCCTCCATGTCCAGGGGGGAGCGCGCGTGCGACATCACCCGCCGCAACCGGTCCGACTCCCCGGGGGTGAAGCCGGCGATCGCCGTGGCGATGGCGATGACCTGTTCCTGATACACCACGACGCCGTGCGTCCGCCGCAGGATCCCCTCCAACCCCGGATGCGGGTAGGAGACCGGCTCCCTCCCCCGCCGCCGCGCCACGAAGGGATCGACCATGTTGCCCTGGATGGGGCCGGGGCGGATCAGGGCCACCGAGGCGATCACATCCTCCAGTTCGCTGGCACCCAACCGCACCTGCAGCGCCTGCTGCGCGGCGGACTCCAACTGGAAGACCCCCACCGTCTCCCCCCGCCGCAGGCGGGCGAAGGTCGCGGCATCGTCCTCGGGGATCCGCGCGTAGTCCACCGGCCTCCCCCACCGGGCCGCCAGGCGCAGGCTGTCGTCCACCGCCCCCAGCGTCCGCAGGGAGAGCAGATCCAGCTTGAGCAGGCCCAGCGCCTCCAGATCGCGCTTGTCGAACTGGGCGACGACCACCCCCTTGGCGGAACGCTGCACCGGCATGACGTCCGTCACCGGCCCGGGGGTGATGCACAGCCCGCCGAGGTGCGTAGCCAGGTGCCGCGGCAGCCCCGCCACCGCCCCCACGGCGGACGCCAACGCCTCCAGGCGCCGGGCGGGCAGCACGGCCAACTCCGGCACCTCCGCCAGGGCGGCGCGGAGTTCGGTGGGGGGTGTGTAGTAGGGGATCCGCTTGGCAAAGCGGTCCAGGTCGGCGAGCGGGAACCCCATCGCCTTGCCGAGCGCACGCACCGCCGAGCGCGCGCTCCAGGTGTTGTGCGCCGCCACCGCGGCCACCCGCTCCTGCCCGTACCGCCCGATCACGTAGTCCGCCACCCGATCCCGGTGGCGGGCGTCGAAGTCCAGGTCGATGTCGGGCGCCTCGGCGCGCTCCTCGGAGAGGAAGCGCTCGAAGAGGTGTCCCCGGGCCGCCGCATCGACGTCGGTGATGCTCAGCGCATACGCGACGGCGCTGTCCGCCGCCGAGCCCCGCCCTGCGACGCGGATCCCCTGCCGCCGGGCCCAACGCACCACATCCGCCACGCAGAGGAAGTAGTCGGCAAACCCCAGACCGAAGATGATCCCCAACTCGTACTCCAGGCGATCCCGGACCGCGGGCGGGACGGGCGTGCCGTGCCGCCAGGCCGCGCCCTCCACCACTTGGCGGCGCAGGGCCCTGACCGGCTCCTCGCCGCCGGGCAGGGGGAAGCGCGGGTAGCGGTTTCCACCGAGCGTGAGGGCGGGAGCGCAACGTTCCGCGATCTCCGCGGTGCGGGCACAGGCGCGGGGATCCCCCACCGCCAGCGCGACCTCGGCGGCGTCTTTGAGGTAGCGCTCGGCGTTGAAGGCCTGCGGCGCACGCTCGGGCGGCATCTCCGCCAGGTCGCATCCCAACCGAACACATGCCAGCAGGTCGCTGATCCAAGCCTCCCCCTTTGTGGCGTAATGCACATCTCCGGTGGCCACGGTGGGCAGGCGCAGGCGCTCGGCCAGCCCCTGCAGTTGCCGGATCAGGAAGCGGTTCCCGGGGAGGCGGTCGGCCGGAAGCTCCAAATAGAAGCGGCCGGGAAACAGGGCGGCCAGGGCGGCGGCAGACTCGACCGCTGCCGCCGGCCGCCGCCGCAGGAGGGCGTCGCCCACCGCCCCATCCCGACCGCCGGAGAGCGCCAGCAGGTGCGGGGCCTCTGCCTCCAGGTCCCCGCGGGATACCTCTGGGGCATTGCGTGGGTGCTCGAGATGTGCGGCGCTCAGCAGCCGGCAGAGCGCGGCGTAGCCCGCGGAGTCCGGGGCCAGGAGCAGCAGGTGCGCCCCGCCCGCCAGCGTGACCTCGGCGCCCAGGATGGGCTGAAGGCCGTGGCGCCGGCATGCCTGCAGGAAGGGGACGGCCCCGGAGAGGGTGTCCTGATCGGTGAGGGCCAGCGCCTCCATCCCCAGCGCCGCCGCCCGCGCGCACAGGGCATCGGCGCTGGACGCCCCGGACATGCGGGAGAACGGCCCGTGGACGTGCAGGTGGACAAAGGGGGGCGCTGCCATGCCCGAAGCCTCCCACCCCAGTATACGAACAATTGTTCTTCAAGCGAGAGCGCCCCGGGAGAGGCGCAGGGCCCGGCGCTCAATCCGCCGGGCCCTGCGTTTTCCGGGACGCCCGCACCTACTTGAGAATGATGGCGCCCCAGTTCTTCGGGCTCTGCCAGTTATTCACCGTCCCAGCCCACATCATCTGCGCCACCGTGTTATTGCTCTGGTGGACCACCCCACTGCTCAGGGGCATATTCGCGCCGATGGAGAAGCCCATCACCCCGGGGCCCGGCGTCAGCCCGACGTCGCTCAGCGGCACCTCCAGTTCGGCCAGGTACCCCTTCCCCTGCTGGATGACCGTGACCGCATTGCAATTGGTGATCCCCTTGGCGTTGGTCCTCGTTGCGAACACGGCGCCATCCGCCCGCACCCCAAACTGCCGGTCCTCCGGGCCGTACGTGGTGCCCCCGCTCTGCGGTCCCATGTACATCGCGATCGCATCACAGTCGTGCCAGTTGCCGCTCGTGTTGCAATACATCGGCCAGTGATGCACGTCCGCCAATGTCCTGTCCCGACCACGCCACCGTGAACGAGGCGCCAGCCCCTGTGGGTGCCGTGGCGATCACTGTCTGGAAGAGGGGCGCGGGCGCGATCTTGCTCCAGCAGGACGAACTCGGCGTCGCGATCCCGGTCGCCGGCTCCTCCGGTGCAGTGACCAGTTCCTTGGTCCCGGCGGTACCGGCCACGCAACTGGTCGGCGCGGCCTTCGCGACCGTGCTGGAGCTCGCCGGGGGCTTGCTGGCCTGCGCGCCCGATCTCGGCCCGCGGACGCCATCGTCCTCGTCCCACCTGTCCCGTCCCCCTGAGACAACATCAACCGATCAACCGATCAACCGAAGCATCACAAGGGGGTGGATCCAGGCATCCTCCGGTCCCACCCGCGGGGACACCTCACTGGAGCAGGA
>JAJZWQ010000179.1 GCA_021846605.1 Bacillota bacterium
AGGTCGCCATCATCGGTCCAAAGGCCTTGCCGCTGAACCCCTCGGCAGCCCTCCCACCGAGCGATGGCCTTTCGCAGCGGCCGCTCGGCAACGCCAAACTAAGCGGTATTGGCCCTAGAGCACAGAGAGACAAGCTCACGGGCCTGGCCGTCACGCCTGCCAGGTGAGTTCGGGCCAGATGTGCAGTTCCAGGCTGGCGGCGCCGGTCTGAATCTCCAACCCAGCGGCCCGGTCCGCCGGGATCCAGGCGCTGATCACGACGCCGTCCGTGTTCCACTCCCGGCCGGACACCCTCGCCCCCGCCGCCCGGAGGAGGTGCTCGGCGGCCGCCGTGCGCTGCCCGGGGACCCGGAGTTCCAGCCGGTATCCCGGCACCCACAGGCGGCGCTCGGCCGCGGCGATCGCCGCCGCCGCGGTCCGGGCGTAGGCGCGTCCCAGGTTGGCCGTCCCGAGCGGCGTGCCGCCGTACCAGCGGACGACGGCGACGGCGGCCTGGCACACGTCGGCGGCGGCCAGGGCGGCCAGCAATGGGCGGCCCCCTGTCCCGGAGGGCTCGCCGTCGTCGCTGGATCGGGCCTGCCCGGAGTGCCCTCGCCAAGCATGGACGACGTGCCGGGCACCCGGATGCGCGGCGCGTGTTGCTTCCAGCCAGATGGCGAGGCCTTCCAGTGCCAGCGGTCGGGCCAGCGCGCGGAAGCGTGACCGATGTACTTCCGATTCGGCCATCCCGTCGTGCTGGAGACTATGATAGGGCGGGTGTTGGCTCAGCGTGCGCCGCCTCCTCCGTGGATGGGCACGGAGACCGCCCGGGCGGACGCCGCCAGCTCCAGCAAGCCGACCCTCCGGGGGGGCGTGGATACATGCGGTGGCGCCGCTACGTGGCCTGGGGGCTGGGGGTAGTCTTGGCCGTCGGACTCGGAGGGGCCGTCGCCTTTGTACACCACGGGGAGGCGCGGCTTGCGGAGATCCCGGCCCTGGTGCAGGAGCGCCTGGCTGCGCACGGTAGTTCCTTCGTTCCCCTCCACGATGTTCCCACCTACCTGATCGAGGCCACGGTCGCCGTGGAGGACAGGTCTTTCTGGACGAACCCGGGCATCTCCCCCGAGGGGATCGCGCGTGCGGCCGTGGTGGACATCGTGCACCGCGGCTTCGTCGAGGGCGGCAGCACGATCACCCAGGAATTGGTGCGCGACATGCTGCTCAGCCTCAAGAAGACGCTGTCGCGCAAAATCACAGGCACTCTCTATTCGCTGCTCTGCGCCGACCGATACAGCAAGGATGCGGTCATGAGCTACTACCTGAACGAGGTGAACTACGGGAACGGAGCCTTCGGGATCGCCGCGGCCGCCAAGACATACTTCGGGCTGCCACCGTCCTCCCTGGGACTGTCCCAGTGCGCCCTGCTCGCCGGGCTCCCCCAGGATCCTGCCGGGCTCGATCCCTTCGTGCACATCCACGCCGCCCGGGCGCGCGAACGCGTCGTCCTGGACGCCATGGTCGACACCAACGTCATCAGCACCCGGCAGGCCGCGGCGGCGGCCGCCGCCCCCCTGGGGTTGCTGCCGCACGGTTGAGCGGCCACGATCATGGTGAGTCGTCGCCGAGCGCCGCTGGGGCCCCAAAGTGCGCCTGCAGACGAGCCCGCTCGCCGGAGTCGGCCCAGGGAAGTCCGTCGAGGAGCGCCAGCGCGGCGTCCACCGGGTACGGGACGCGGCGTCGTTGGGCCCGCCAGCCCTCGGCCGGGGACCAGCGCAGCAGGGCGTACCGAGCCCAGGCGTTGCCGCGCTGGTACCGCGCCGGGGCAGCGGGATGCACCCCCATGCCGGTGCTGCCCGGATTGACCAGAGAGACGCGGCGCAAGCCCCCGGCTTCAGCCGTGGGGACAAGCCGACCCGTTGCCTCTTTGCGTTGTAGCTGATATAGGCGGCGCATGGAGCGCAAGGCATACAAGTACCGCTGCTACCCGACCGCGGATCAGGCGCGCGAACTGGCGCGGACCTTCGGCTGCGTCCGGTACGTGTACAATTGGGCGCTCGCCCTGCGCACCGAGGCATGGTTTGATCGCCACGAGCGTATCGACTACGCCGAGACGGATCGGCTCCTGGTGCGGATGAAGAAAGGAAGAAAGAGCCGGAAAAGTCCTGGTTGGCCGAAGTCTCCTGCGTCCCGCTCCAACAGACCTTGCGGCATCTGAATGCCGCGTTCGTCAATTGCTTTGCGGGCCGCGCCCAGTACCCGCGCTTCCACCGCAAGCACGACCGGCAGAGTGCTACTTTGGAAAGACGGGACGCTCACACTTGCCAAGATGGGAGCGCCGCTCGACATCCGTTGGACGCGACCTGTCGGCACGGACCCGACCAGCGTTGCTGGCGGCGTCTGCCTGTGGAGGGGACGTAAGCCCTACCCGGAAACGGGTGGGCGGACCCCGGCGAAGCAGGAAGCCCCGGTGAGCGATTACCTGGAATCCCCCGGCTTTAGCCGTGGGGAGGAGGTCAACAGCAGTGTGGCGCCGATCCGCCGCACGGTCCCGACGTGGGTATGCCCCAATGCCGTTCAGATAAGGCGCCACGGCGCTCTTCGGCGGCGCGGTTGAAGGTCGCCATCACCGGCCACAAGGCCTTGCCGCTGAACCCCTCGGCACCCCTCGGCACCCCTCGCACCGAATCGCAGCGGCCGCTCGGCAACGCCAAACTAAGCGGTATTGGGGTATGCCCGCACAGCAACAGGCCCGGAGCGGGCTCTCCCAAGGCCCGTTCGACATCGTCGTCCTCGAGCACGCCCGTCCACTCTTGCAGCCCCGTGGGGCGGATGCCCGGCTGGATAGTGTTCGGCGGGGCTCCGTGGGCCACCCAGACGGCGCCTGGGGCGCCCAGCCGCAGGACCAGGCCCTGGGGGAGCCCGCGTAGCCGCGCCAGGCGCTCCGGCCCCAACTGCTCGCAGGTCCAGACCACCATGCGGCCCTGGGGCGTGGAAGGGTTGCGCGCATATCCGGGGGTGTCCAGCACCCACTGCTCCCCGTTGCCGGTCACCCAGGGCGCGCCGAGCGCCACGACCGCGTCGACGGCCGCGCAGGGGGAGCCCAGCCCCGGCACGACGTCCCCGGTGCAGACGTAGAGTTCCGGAGTTCCGGTCCGAAGTGGCGCGCGTCCTCCAGGACCGCCTCCAGGGCCTGTGCGTTGCCGTGGACGTCTCCGAACACGCAGAGCAGCATGCCGTTCACCTCCGTCAGGCGTTGGGCAGAGGAGGGGGGAGATCCACGGGGTCGACTAGGACGGTGCGCTCCCCGTCGTAGAGGACAAAGCCAGGGCGCGCGCCGGGGGGCTTGCGCACGTGGCGGCGCCGCGTCCAGTCCACGGCGATGTGCCGCCCCTCCCGTCCGGCACTGTAGTAGGCGGCGCAGCGCGCCGCGGCGAGCAGGGCCCGCTCCGGCGGCTCGTCGCCCTCCGCCCCCGGCGGGGGCTGAAGGAGCACGTGGCTGCCCGGGATCTGGCGCGCATGCAGCCAAATGTCCTGGGGGTGGGCGCTGCGCATCGTCAGGCGGTCGTTTCCGCTGGCGTTGCGGCCGACCAGGATGCGCCAGCCGCTGCCGCCGTCGAACGCCAGCGGGGGCGTGGGCGCCGTGGTCCCACGGCCGGGCGCGGGGGCTCCCCGGCCGCGGCGCGGGCGCAGTACCCCCTCGCGGGTCAGTTCGTCGGCCAGGGCGTCGACCTCCGCATCGCCGCCGGCCTGGGTCGCGGCCCACCGGGCATCCAAGAGGTATTCCCGCTCGGCGCGGCCCTCGGCCAGGCGCGCGGCGACTGCGGCCTGCGCACGCTTGGCCTTGCGGTACCGGCGCATCCGTGCTTCCGCGTTCTGAACGGCGCTCAGGCGCGGGTCCAGCGCCAGGGTCAGCACGGTGGCGGGGTCCTCCAGCGCGGGCAGCGTCACGGTGGTGGCGCCGCGCGGGATGCGGTGCAGGGAACACAGCAGCAGTTCGCCCTCTCGCCGCAGACGCTCGGCGTCGGCGGCGGCCGCCATTTCCGACTCCTGCTTGGCCAAGCGCCGCTCGACCCGCTCCAGGGCGATGCGCAGGGCGGCGTCGATGGTCGCTCGGCGCTGGTCCCGCCGCTCTGCGGCGGCGCGCTGGCCGTACGCCTCCAGGCACGCCGCGTTGGCGCTGGCCGCCGGCCGGGCCGCGGTGCCGGGCAGGCCCCAGGCCAGGGGAACGGGACGGCCGTGCCGATCGGTGCCGATGGCGGGCTCGAAGCGACGCTCGACCACGCTGCGCGCCAGGCCCCCGACCGCCAGCGCCAGGGGGTCCCCCGGGCCCTGGGGTGGGGGCGGAGCCCCAGGCGCCCCGGCCGCCCATGCGGCCAGGGCGGCCGCCAGGGACGGGGTGAGGCCGAAGACGGTCTGCTGTAGCCGGGTGGCCGCCGGTTCGGGGGGGCGCTGCGCCCAGGCGTCCGCGAGCAGGGCGCCCAGGCGCGGCCAGCCTTCGGCGGCCGCCGCCTCCACGGGGTCGACCTTGGCGGCCGGCCGGGGCGGGGGAACGTACGGGGCTCCGGGAAGCAGCGTGCGGGCGCCGTCCTCTTCGCCGGGAACCCGCCGCAGCGCGTCGAGGATGTGCCGATCCGGACCGAGGAGGAGGAGGTTGGCAAGCTGCCCGGTGAGTTCGGCCACCAGGATGAGGCGGCGCGGATTGCCCAGCTCGTCCCGCCCCTCGCAGGCGAACTCGATGATGCGCTCCAGCCCGGGCTGGGTGACCGCCAACAGGCGGCTGCCCTCCAGGTGACGCCGCGCGAACTGGCCGAACGTGGGCATGGGGGCGATCGCCGGCAGGCGCGCGGGGATCAGGTGGACGCGGGCCAGGGGCGGGCTGGCGGCCAGCAGTAGGTGGCCGCTGGCCCCCGGCCGGCGCAGTTGCAGACAGAGCTCGCGTGGGCCGGACTGCACGGCCCGTTCGACCCGGGCCCCGGTCCACCCGTCGGAGATCTCGGCGGCCACCGCCGCCACCAGCCAAGCGTCCGCTACCCCCACCCCCGTTCCGCGTGACGGTAGCCGTTTCCCGGCGGCGTTGGCAACACCGAAGGGGCGGCCGGCCGCGCCACCAGGAATTCGGACGGGTCCTGGGGTACATTGTGCCAGGCACCGCGACTGCGCGGGAGTGACCAGAGAGACGCGGCGCAAGCCCCCGGCTTCAGCCGTGGGGACAAGCCGACCCATTGCCTCCATGCGTTGTATCTGCTATAATGCAACGCATGGAGCGCAAGGCGTACAAATACCGCTGCTACCCAACCGCGGATCAGGCGCGCGAATTGGCGCGGACCTTCGGCTGCGTCCGGTACGTGTACAACTGGGCGCTCACCCTGCGCACCGAGGCATGGTTTGATCGCCATGAGCGTATCGACTACGCCGAGGCGGATCGGCTCCTGGTGCGGATGAAGAAAGAGCCGGAAAAGTCCTGGTTGGCCGCAGTCTCCTGCGTCCCGCTCCAACAGACCTTGCGGCAGCTGAATGCTGCGTTCGTCAATTGCTTTGCGGGCCGCGCCCAGTACCCGCGCTTCCACCGCAAGCACGACCAGCAAAGCGCCACATACCGGATCGGCGGCTTCCGGTGGAAAGACGGGACGCTCACACTGGCCAAGATGGACACGCCGCTCGACATCCGTTGGAC
>JAJZWQ010000180.1 GCA_021846605.1 Bacillota bacterium
CATGCGCACGACCATGGCGAGTCGCTCGGACATGACCATACACACCGCCACCAGACCGAGCACGCCATCGGGCATGGCCTGCATGATCACGATCATGAGGAAGGCCACCACCATCCTCACGATCTCGACCACCATCACGGGGTGGCGTCCGTCGCCCCAGACGGTCGGAGGGGTTCGTGGTTGGCGGAAATCGCGGTGCCCTTCGGCGTAGCTGCTTCTCCGGACCTCACCATCCTCCCGGTGTTTCTCGCGGCGTCGGCTGTCGGTGTGGATGCCGCCATCGGAACCCTGATCACCTTCACGCTCGCCACCCTGTGTACGTTCGTCGGGCTGACGGTGGTGGCGACCATCGGCGGCTACCAAGTCGAATGGCCGTGGCTGGAGAACAACGGGCACGTGGTGTCGGCGCTTGTGCTGCTGGTGATTGGTGTCCTCGTCCTCCTGCGGGTGTGACCAGGGGCAGCCAACTGCGGACTGCGGACGAGATTATGGTCATCTCCATGTCTATGCAAGCATGTGCGATGCTGGGTCTATGAGGCGTCGGACTGGGCCCGCCGGGAAGGCATCGCCTACCTGGAGCGGCAGGTCGCCCGGGTGACGGCGTGGGCGGCGGCGGGCGCACTGCCGCTGCATGGACCAGCGGGCCGACTTCCGTTCCCCGGTCGTTGATGCGCTCGGCGCCCCTTGACGGTCTTCGCGATGGTTGGTAGCGTGTAGGCGTTGGATGCGACGGTCTATCGGCAGCGGGCGTAGCGCTGTCGCCGTCCTCCCGTTTGGGGGGGCGGCTTTGCTTTTTTCTGGGGAGGGGAGCGCCATGGCCGCCGCAGTGCTGCAGTTGGTGACGGATCGTCAGGAGGCCCGCGGGGACCTCGGGCCTCTGGCGGCGGCGGCCGTGCGCGGCGGCGTCGATGTTGTGCAGGTGCGGGAAAAGGGCCGGTCGGCGCAGGACGTGCTGGCCGCGGTCCGCGAGGTGCAGCAGGCGTTGGCCGACCTGCCGGCGATGGTGCTGGTCAACGACCGCGCCGATGTCGCCCTCGCCGTCGGCGCGCACGGCGTGCACCTGCCGGGTCGCGGTCTGCCGGTGGCGGTGGCGCGGCGGTTGCTGCCGCGCCAGGGCGGGCGGTTGGTGGGGGTGTCGGTCCACTCCCTGGCGGAGGCGCGTCAGGCGGCGGCCGGCAAGCCCGGTCTGCCGGCGGCGGGGCTGGACGCCCTCGCCGCGGTGGTGGCGGCCGTTGACGTACCCGTGCTCGCGATCGGCGGCATCGACGCCCAAAGCGTCGGACGGGTGCTTTCGACGGGCTGCGCCGGTGTGGCGGTGATCCGCGCCCTGCTGCAGGAGCGCGATCCCGAGCGCGCCGCCCGCGAACTGCGCGCCGCGATGGATCGGGTGGCGCGTCGGCCGCGCCGCGCGCTTCCGGCCGCAACCTGACGACATGGGGGTGGATGGATTGGAAGGCAGCGGGGCGGACGGGGGGGCGTCGACGGAAGTGGACGGCGTCGTGGACGGCTCGGTCGAGGTGTGGATCAACGGTCGGAAGGAGCGGCTGGATGCGCGGCGCAGCCTTGCGGGCTGGTTGCGGGAGCGCGGGGTGGATGCGGCGTCCGTGGTGCTGGCGGTCAACGGCGACATCCTGCCACGCGGCACGTCGGCCGACCGTCGGCCCCGCCCGGGCGACCGCATTGAAGTGGTGCGCGCGGTGGGGGGTGGTGCCACGGCCGATGGGGATGCCCCGCTCGTCATCGCCGGGGTCGCCCTGCGCAGCCGCTTGTTCTGCGGCACGGGCAAGTTTCCGGACGCCGATCGGATGGTGCGCGCCCTGGCGGCATCCGGCTGCGCCCTGGTGACGGTGGCCGTCCGGTACCTCGATCTGGATGTCGGGGGCACACCGCTGCTGGAGCAACTGGACCGCGACCGCTACCGGCTGCTGCCCAACACCGCGGGGGCGCACACCGCGGCCGAGGCGGTGCACCTGGCCGAACTGGGCCGCGCGGCGACCGGCAGCAGCTGGGTCAAGCTGGAGGTGATCGGCGAGCCCCTGAGCCTCTGGCCGGACGGGGCGGCGACCGTCGCGGCGACGGCCGAGTTGGTACGCCGGGGATTCACCGTCCTGCCGTATGTGCCGCCCGACCCGGTGGTCGCGCTGCAGGTGGCCGCGGCGGGGGCGGCCACCGTGATGCCGCTCGGGTCGCCCATCGGCAGCGGCCAGGGTGTGCTGGACCAGGGGGCGATCCGGCGGATCGTCGGGTTGGTCGATCTGCCCGTGGTGGTCGACGCCGGGATCGGTTCGCCCGCCGACGCCGCGGCCGCCATGGAGGCCGGCGCCGCCGCGGTGTTGGTCAACACGGCCATCGCCCGGGCCCACGACCCGGTGGCGATGGCCGAGGCGATGGCCCTTGCGGTCGCCGCCGGTCGCCTCGGCTATCTGGCCGGCCGGATTCCGCGTGTGGAGGCCGCCCAGGCTTCCTCGCCCGCCGGGGGGGTGCCCCGGGTTGAGTAGGGTGGAGGGGGGCACTTCCGAAGTCGCGATCGTCGGCGCGGGCGTGATCGGCTGCGCCCTGGCCTGGGAACTGGCGGGACGCGGGCTGCGGGTGACCGTGCTGGAACGGGCCACCCCGGGCAGCGGTGCCTCGGTTGGCGCCGGGGGGATGCTCGCCCCTCAGATGGAGGCGGAGGCCCCCGGCCCGTCCCTGGCGCTGGGGCTGGAGGCGCGCGCGTGCTGGGCGGCCTGGGCGCAGGCGCTGCCGATGTCGGTGGACCTTGATCTCACGGGGATCCTGCGGGTGGCCGTCGATGGCGCCTCGCTTTCGGAGCTTGGGGCGCGTGCCGACTGGCAGCGGGCCATCGGGCTGACGGCCCGCCTGTGCGACCCCTCCGAAGTGGCCGACCTCTGCCCAGGCCTTGCCGGCGCCGTCGGCGGGCTGTGGGTGCCCGACGGCCAACTCTCCGCGCCGCGTCTGATGCACGCCCTGACCCAGGGGATGGCGCAGCGCGGCGTGCGGCTGCGCTGCGGCGTCGGTGTGGTCGGCATCCGGCCGGGGCGGGTGGAAACGGACCAGGGGGCGTTCAGCGCCGAGGTGGTCGTGGTGGCCGCCGGCGCGTGGAGCGGCGCCCTGGCCGGGGTGCCGGTCGTACCGGCCAAGGGCCAGCGGCTCCTGCTGGCGCAGGTGGAGCGGCCGCTGGCCCTGACCGTCTGGGGTCCCGGGGCCTACCTGGTTCCCAAGGCCGGCGGCCAGGTGCTGCTTGGAGCCACCCAGGAGCCCGAGGCGGGGTTTGATACACGTGTCACCGCCGGTGCCGTGGCGCGGCTGACGGCCGCGGCCGCGGTGTTCTGGCCCGTGGCGGCAACGGCGACCCTGCAGGAGGTGTGGGCAGGTCTGCGTCCCATGGCGCCCGACCATCACCCGCTGGTCGGCCCCCTGCCGGATATGCCCGGGGTGTGGTTGGCCAGCGGGCACGGGCGCAACGGGATCCTCTTGGCGGCCCTCACGGCCGAGCGGCTCGCCGACGCGCTCTGCGCGGGTCGGGCACTGCCCGAGGCGTGGGATCCGCGGCGGCCCGCCTGCCGCGTGGCCCCGGCGGGGTGACGCGCCGTCGGCCGGGGCCCTTCCAGGTTGGCGGCGCGACCATACCCCGGTTTAGGATGGCGGCGGGGTGAGGCAGATGTCGGCGCTGCGGCTGCGCACCTGGGATGGGCCGGATGTTGGCCGCGCCTCGGAAGCGGTGGTCGCGTTCTTGGAACGTCGCGAGGCGGTGCACAACCTGGCGCTCGGCATCCTCGCGGCCACGCGGGCCGGTCGGGATGAGGGACTGCGGTATCTGGCGGCGGTGGAGCGGTCGGGCGCCGTGGTCGCCATGGGTATGCGCACCGAGATCAAATACCTGCTGGCTGCGGCGGACGACCCCCAAGCCGTCGATCTGCTGGCGGCGGATGCCCGGGCCCGGCATCCGGATCTTCCCGGGTGGCTCGGCCCCGACGCGGTGGCCGAGCGCTTCGCACAGGTCTGGGCGCGGGAGGGCGGCGCCGCGTCGCGCGTGGCCATGCGGCTGCGCGTCCACGAACTGACGGCGGTGCGGCCGGCGGTGCGGGCCGCGGGCCGGCTGCGTCCGGCCGAGCCACGGGACCTGGGGCTCTTGGTCGCCTGGAGCGAGGGCCTCCAGGTTGCCGTCGGTGCGCCGGCGCGCCACGACCCGGCGGAAGCCGCGAGGCGCGAACTGGAGGCCGGCACGAGCGTGCTGTGGGAGACTCCCGCGGGGCAGACGGTTTCGATGGCCGCCTGGGGTGGTCCGACGCCGCACGGTATCCGGATCCGCAAGGTGTATACGCCGCCCGAACACCGCAACCGCGGCTACGCCGAGGCCTGTGTGGCCGCGTTGAGCGCGCAGTTGCTCGCCTCGGGGCGGCGCTTTTGCTTTTTGTATACGGACCTTGCCAATCCGACCTCCAACGCGGTGTATGGCCGCGTCGGGTACGTGCCGGTCTGCGACGCCGCCGATCATCGCACGCAGCCGGCGCCTGCCTGAGTGGACGGCATCGGATGGGAAGGGCCGCGCCGTGGCCGTCGGCGCGACGGGTGGCGGGGCCGCCGGGAGGGTGCGGTCGGGGTGACCGCGCCCTCCCGGCGCACACGCCTCAGATCCCGGTGAGCGTGGGCGCCACGTCCGGCCCGTGGGTTGGGAAGAGGGCCGTGACGGCGCCCTGGCGCTGGGCCGATTGGGCGGCCGTCTGCTGGAAGGTGGTGACCTGGTGGGCCAGCTGCTTGAAGGCGCTCTGGACGCTGAGCTTTTGATTCCAGACATTGGTCAGGGTTGAGCCGATCATGCTCTCGGCCTGCGGGTCCTGGTATTTCCAGAACTCCTGGCCGTAGCCGTAGCCCTGCTCGGCGGCGATGCGCCACCACTTCAGTTGCTTGTTCTGCGTCATCGGGGCGACGGCGCGGATCAGCGTTTCCCATTCGGCCCACATGCCGATGAGGTTCGGGAAGCTCAGGGTGGACTTGATCAGGAAACGGTTGGTCTCCTTGGTGGCGGCCACGAATTTGAACAACTCCCAGGCAAGTTCCTGGTTTTTGAAGTGTGCGTTGACCCCGTAGAAGTCGACCTGCACGTTCGTCGCGCGCCGCACGGGCCAGCGCGGCAGCGGGATCACGTCCCATTTGATGTTGGTGCCCAGGACGTTGACCGCCTCGAACAGCATGTTGCCGGCGGATTGGTACATCACCACGCGGTCCTGCATGATCGCGTTGGCACCGCGCCCCAGGCCCCCGCGGTTGATCATGTATTTGTCCCATATCAAGGGAAACATCCAGTTGCCGGCGGCCAGGCACTGCTTGGAGTCCATGAGGCAGATGGTGTGGGTCGGGTCCATCTCCTCGCCACCGAAACCCTTGAACATAAAGGGCAGGGCGTCGAAGCCGGTTGGCGACCATTCCCACGTGGTGCCGTAGCGGTGCTGGCCGCCCTTGGTGGTGCCGCTGACCGACTTCCAGACCGCGGGCGCGGTGTTGTAGTCCCATTGGGGATCGGGGTAGGGGAGGCCGAGGGTGTCAAAGAGGGTCTGGTTGTAGATCAGAGGCTGGCAGGCGGTGTAGGCCGGCACCCCGTAGAGTCCGGAG
>JAJZWQ010000017.1 GCA_021846605.1 Bacillota bacterium
CACCTGCACAACCTGCTTCATATCCATACGTTCGATGTATGCGAACAAGGGAGGGAAGGGCGAAGGGGCGATTCCTCTGTCGGATGAAGCCGACAGCCTCCTCGCCCGTTTTCTGTGAGCCGGAGCACGCAGATGCTCTCCCAGTGGTACAACCCCCTGCTGCGGCCCGACGGCACCGAGTTGGTGCTGCCCGGCAACTCGTGGGGCGGCCCCTGCGGCGAGGAGCAGGCAGACCTGGGGGCGTAGGCGAAGGGGCGGGGAGGGGACCGGTCCGCCACCCCCTGCCCCCCAACGGGACACCGGCATACGCGCCCGGGGGCGGGCGTAGCGGGGAGGGACCGTGGAACAACGACGGTTCGGCCGGACGGATATGCACGTCTCCGTGCTGGGCTTTGGCGGGGCAGAGATCGGGTACCAGGCGCTGGGGGCCCGGGACGCGCGCCGCCTGCTGGAACAGGCCCTGGACGCGGGTCTGAACGTGATCGACACGGCGGCCTGCTACGGGGACGGGGAGACGCTGGTCGGGGAGGTCGCGCAGCGGCGCTCGGAATTCCTCCTCTTCACCAAGTGCGGCCATGCGGCGGGCCTGGGCACCCCGGACTGGGACCCGCGCACCCTGGCCGCCAGCATCGAGCGCAGCCTGCGGCGGCTGGGCACCGACCACGTGGACCTCCTCCAACTGCACAGTTGCTCGGAGGAGGTGCTCCGGCGGGGAGACGCCCTGGCGGTCCTGGAACGGGCCCGCGCCGACGGCAAGGCACGCTATATCGGCTACAGCGGGGACGGCGCCGCGGCGCGCTACGCGGTGGAGTCCGGGTTCTTCGACGCCCTGCAGACCTCGGTGAACATCGCCGACCAGGAGGCCATCACCCTGACCCTGCCCGCGGCGGCCCGGAAGGGGATGGGCATCATCGCCAAGCGGCCCATCGCCAACGCCTGCTGGCGCCACGCCGACACCGCGCCGGAGCCGTACCACCGCCCCTACTGGGAACGCCTGCGCGCATTGAACTTCCCCTTTCTCCACGGGAACATGGACGCCGCGGTCGCCACCGCGTTGCGCTTCACGCTCAGCGTGCCGGGCGTCCACACCGCGATCGTGGGCACGGCCAAGCCGGACCGCTGGCAGCAGAACGCTACCCTGGTGGCCGCCGGTCAACTCCCAGCGGACGTCTATGGGGCGATCCGCGCGCGCTGGCAGGCGGTTGCCCCGCCCGATTGGTACGGCCAGCGCTGACGCGGCCCCGCGGGGGGCGTCACCCCACGAGTACGTGTGCGGCGACTGCGGCCGCCGCTGTGTGCCCGCGGACGGACGGTTGGGAGTTGGCGGCGGCCAGGACTCGCCTCTGATGGCGGAGTTGGCCTGCCGCGCCGGTGCGGAGATCCCCTCGTTCGCCGCGGACCCTGCGGTGCAGGCGTTGTGTGCTCCGCCGCAAGACTGCCCAGGCCCAATCCCTCGGCCAGCGCCCTTGGCGGGAAGTCGAGGCCCGTTCGTTCCGCTTGCGCCGTGCTCTTCAGGCGAAAGGCCCACGGTCGGCCAAGCGGCACCGGCGCAAGGTGTCCGGCCGCCAGGAACGGTTCCGCCGGGACTGCGACCACGTGCTGTCCAAGCGGCTGGTCCCGTCCGTGGCGCCCGGCAGAGTCGGCGAGGACCTGACCGACATCCGCACACGCCTGAAGGGGCGCAAACGGTAGTTGGCGGCGCCGGCACGCGAGGTCCTGCTCGCGTCTGCCCGGCTTCTCGCGCTACAAGGCGGCGTTGGTGGCCGTGGCCACGGTAGCCCCCCGCTACACCAGCCAGAAGTGCGGCCGTGGCGGGCACCGGGAGAAGGCCAACCGTCCGAGGCGGGGCGACTTCCGCTGCCAGCCAGGCGGCTTCTCCCTCGCCGCGGACCTGAATGCGGCCAGGAACATCGGAGTCAATCATCTGGCCAGCCTCGCCATACGTGGGACTGGCGGGCCGCCGTCAACCGGCCTACCGCCGCACGATCCGGTAGCTGCCAGCCCCCCGCTTTAGCCCTTACCCTTGCCCCCAAGCCCCTGAACCAGCACAGATGGCATGTGCCGGGGCGTGTCGGACCCTACCTCTGGTGTATTGACCGCCGCAGCGCTGGGGGTTCGGGAAGTGGGTCACGATGAGGATGAGGTCGCCGTGGGGTGGTTGACCTCCGTTTGCCTGCTTCTGGCAATCACCTCTTCTTCGCTGCCCAAGGGACGCCAGGGGCGGGCGCTGGCACCGTCGTGGCACCCAGTGGCGTTGGCGCGCCAACGCCTGACGGAACCGGCGGCCGAGGTCCCGCCGATAGAGGACCTGCCGCCCCATCTGGCCCTCGTCCACCGCGCCCTCTGCCGGGCGGAATCCCCTGCCGATACCGCCGACACGGCCGCGGACGGGGACGCGACGTCGGCAACCCTCTCCCCGGACCCGGCCGCGGTGCCCCCGCCGGCACCTTTCACCCGGCTGCTCGGGGTTGACGCGAGCAAGGCCCAGGCCGACAAGGTGTGGCGCGACGTGAAGGTCGAGGTGGTCGCGCCCCTGGGGCCGGAGCCGGTCCCCCCCAGCGCGAGGGGCAGCACCCCCGGCGGCTCTGGCGGGCGCCGGTGCCGCGCATGCCAACCACCGCCAGAGGGCGATGCAATCCGGACCACGACGCTTGGCCGCAGGAGTTGTGCGGGCGGGGCGGTAAACGTGGCGGCAACCGGTCCCGGTGGAGGTCAGACGATGCCAGGTGTCGATACGCTGTACCTGATCCACCACAGCCACACGGATGTCGGCTACACCCACGATCAGCCGGTGGTCTGGGACCTGTACCGGCGCTTTTTGGACCAAGCCGTGGACTTGGCCGTCGCGGACGCGGACCACGCGGGTGACGACGCCTTCCGCTGGACGGTGGAGACGACGGCCCCCCTGCTCCGGTGGCTGGAGAGCGCTCCGCCCGCACGTCGTCGCCTCTTTGTCGACCTCTGCCGCCTGGGGCGGATCGAGGTCACGGCCATGCCGGTCAACGTCACGCCGCTGTATGACACGGCCGAACTCGCTGAGGCCCTGGAACCGGTCGAACACCTGCGGCGGCAGGGCATCCCGGTGCGCAGCGCCATGAACAGCGACGTCAACGGCGAGAACTGGCCCCTGGCGGACCTGCTCCTGGACGCCGGGATCGGCGGCTTCAGCATGGCGATCAACCTCGACCACGGCGGCGCGCCGCCGGACCGCCCCCGCCCCTTCCTCTGGGAGGGCGCGAGCGGCCGCCGCCTCCTGGCCTGGGCCGGGTGGAGCTACGGCCTGGCCTGGGGGATCGGCGTCGGACACAGCGCGGATGCCCTCGCCAAGCACTGGCCGGAGGTGGCCGTGCACCTCGAGGCGGTGCGCTACCCGCTGCCGGGTGTGATGATGCAGCTATACAGCGGATTCGGGGACAACGCTCCGCCCATCCGAGGGCTGTCGGAATTCGTGCGCCGCTGGAACGCCTCGGGTCAGACGCCGCGCTTGGTGGTCTCCACCCCGACCGAGTGGTGGGCGTTCGTCGCCAGGCATCAGGACCGACTGCCGGTGTGGCGGGGGGACTGGACCGACTACTGGAACTTCGGCGCTGGCTCGAGTTCGATCGAGACCGCGATCAACCGGGAGAGCCGCGGGCGGCTCGAGACGGCCGACCGCGCCATGGCCGCGCTGTCGGGGCTCGGCCTGCCCCAGGAGCCGGAGCGGATGCCCGCACGGGACGTGCGCCGCCGCTGTGTCTTCGCCATGCAACTGTGGGACGAGCACACGTGGGGTGCCGATTGCAGTTGCAGCCGGCCGGACGACGAAGACACTCTGGCGCAGTGGAACCACAAGGCCCACTACGCGTACGAGGCCCGCAGCGCCAGCCTGATGCTGCGGCGAGACGCGGTCGCCGAACTCGCGCGCCGCGTGCAGCACGGTCCAGACGACGCGGTCGTCATCTGGAATCCCCTGGCGGAGGACCGGATCGTGGCGGGCCCGGTCGCCGACCCGCGGCATGAGCGCCAGCGCGGCGGCGCCGCCGAGCCGACAGCCGCCCGGCACTGGCTCGACCGCGCGGAACACCTCGGGGCGCAGCCCTGGGGGTACCTGCCGCCGACCACGGTGCCGGCCTTTGGGTACACCGTGGTGCCGACCTCCGTGCTCCGACCGCGTCCGGAGCACCCCGAGGTCTCCGACGCGGAACAGGTCACCTGCGGCCGCTACCGCATCACCTTCGACCGCGGGCGAGGCGGGATCCGTTCCCTCTACGACACGCACCTCGGTCGCGAACTGGTGGACGGCAAGGCTCCACACCCTTTGCACGGGTTCGTGCACGAACGCCTCGCGCCAGGGACCGATGGGGGGCGTTTCGCCATCTGCGCGCCCCAGAAGTGGGCCGGCACGGGTGGACTGCGCGGCACGCGTGGCTGGATCCCGGACTGGCCCGCCGAGCGCCGCACCCCGGACCGGGTCGTGGAGCACCGGGTCGAGCGCACCCCGATCGGGGTGCGGGTTGTCCAACGCCTGCAGGCGCCGGGAGTTCAGGACCTCGTGCAGACCGTCACCCTCGTGCACGGGCTCGACGACATCGGCTTCGAGTCGCGGTGGCACGCCCCGGACGTGACGACGCCGGAGGCGACCTACCTGGTCTTCCCCTTCGCCCTTACCGACGCGGCGGTGCGCTTCGACGCCGGTCACCAGACGGTGCGACCGGAAGCCGACCAGATTCCGGGGGTGTGCCGCGACTACTACACAGTGCAGCGCTGGGTCGACATCGCCGGTGGGGAGGGCGGCGCCACGCTCGCCTGCCCGGATACCCCGCTCTGGCAATTCGGCGATTTCTCCTTCGGGGCCAACCGCGACCGCTTCGAACTGCGGCAGCCATGGCTGCTGGCCTGGGTGACCAACAACTACTGGCACACCAACTTTCGGGCGAGCCAACCCGGCCCGATCCGCGCCCGATTCGTCCTGCGGCCTTACGCCGGGGCGTTCGATGCCTCACGGGCGCACCGGTTCGGGGCGGAGTCGGCCCTGCCGCCGGTCTTCCAGCACACAGGCGAACCGGTCGTCGGGACGCCGCTGCCCCGCGAGGGATCGCTGCTGCGTTTGCCCGAGGTGCCCGTGCAGGTCTTGACCTGCCGCTGGGACACCGACGGCTCGGTGCTCCTGCGCCTGCACAACGAGACGGACACGGATGTGGCCACGCGCGTCGCGCCGGGCCTCCTGGGGATTGACCGAGCGGCGGCCACCGACATACTCGGGGCCGTGGGGGGAGTGCTGCCCGTCGGGTCCGACGGGGCAGTGGCCCTGACCGTGCCGGCGGGGCGCATGACCGCCCTGCGGCTCTGGCTGACAAGGGCTTGACCGGCCCCCCGCCCCGGCGTCCTAGCGGCTCGTCCATCAAGTTCTGACCGTCGCCGAGGGACAGGCGTCGCCTCGGGGTGGCGGCCTTCGGGCGTGGCCCCTACGGCCCGAGTTGGCTCTTCCCTGGATGGGGCGGCATCGCCATCCACTACGAGCTCATCGTTGTGGGTTGGACTCCGCCCGCCGAACATCTCGTGCCTTCCTCGGCATCCCCATAAGCGCCATCGTACTAGGTACATTCCAGTGCTGCTCGCCGCCTGCACCAGCGTCGCCCTGAACATCTCGTTCCGTGCCGGGTCCGAGCCGAACGGCGCCTGCCCTCGCTCTCGTTGCTTGCCAGACAACTGGACTTGCCCAGGAAGTCCGTCACCACGCTCCCAGATTGATGGCAGATCATAAAAGATTAGCCTAGAGGGGTTATCGTCGGCAGGAATCTGGCTCGCGCGGTCTAATCTACTGCGCGTATCGTGGCGGCTGCCCTGAGCCGGTCCTGCGTCACGGGCGGCGCCTGGCTGGCCGTCGGCCACTGGGGATGGCGGATGACGGCGGGTGTCGGTGTGGCGTAGCCCCGCCCCGCTGGGGGGCTGCTAAGAAGTTCGACGGAGGTGACTCTATGCGCGGATGGCGTGTCCTCGGATGGGTAGCCGTGATCGCCACAGCCGGTGCGCTGGCCGCGGCACCGGCTGTGGCGGCGGCCTCGGTGCAGGTACCGCTGGGTTCGACCTTCAATGCCATGGTGATGCTCAAGCCCGGCAGCGGCGCCCCGCAGACCGCGTCCAACTCCGCGTGCCGAGCCACCCCCGGCGCGACCTTCGGCAAGCACCACGGGCTCAACGCCTCCACCTTCCCCAGCGGCTCGTTCACGCCCGCGGGGAGCCCCGTGCCCTTCGTCCTCGGCCCGCTCGGCGCCAAGAATGCCGTGTGCATCCGCGACAGCGGCACGGCCACGGGTGCGGAGCCCACGAGCATCACGATCACGGTCCCGGCCGGCAAGTACACCGACGCGTACTTCCTGGCCGCGGTGGCCAACGGTCCCTCCCTGGTCACGATCACCCCGGTGTATTCCAGCGGTGCCGGAACGCCCGTCACGGCCCTGTTTGATGACTGGTGCGCCCCGGCGCTCAGTGGCGGTGCGCTCACGACGGACTCTGCCGCCGCCTTCCCGAACCCCGGGAACCGTGTCGGCAACGTCCACGGCGCCACAACCAACAGCGGTGAGACCAACCTGCCCTGCACCCTGTGGAATACCCACGTCAGCGGGCTCAACGGTTCCGAGACGCTGATCGCCATGAAGCTCACCCAGGCGGCGTCCGGCACTGCCGTTCCGCCGGGCACGGGCGTCCCCGCGAATGCCACAGAGCAATCCCAGGCGGTCCTGAACATCGCGGCCCTCACGCTGGAGGGCACCGCCAGTTCGGCAACTTCGTTGCCGAAGACCGGCGGCAATCAGACGGGGATGATCCTGGGCAGCGTGTTGCTGGCCGCGGGCCTCGGGCTCGCCCTGCGCCGACGGGAGAGCCGCGCTCGCTAGCCGGTGGCCATCTGGTCCGGCGGGGCGCGGCGGGGGACGATCCGCCCGCCGCGCCCCGCCGGGATCCGAGATGGCGTCCGCGATGCGGCACGGGGTCTGGAACACAGAGATCCAGGGATGCGCACGCCCGCGCCTGGCCTCTTTCCGTCGAATGGCGCCCGCCCACCACCGACTGCCTGGTCAGCAGCAGCGGCACGGGACGCAGGGCGGACGCACCGACCTCCGGCGCGACCCCCCCGCCCAGACGCGAGCGCGCCGTGCGGCAGCGCGGCGCCCGCGACCCCGGGAGCGCCATGGCCCGGCACCGCATGGCCGCGCGGGGTCCCGCCCCTCGCCACGCGATCATCCGCGGTCCGATCCCGGCCCGAGGTCGGTCGGCCCGGGATGTCGGGCGTACCCGTTGGGTTGCGCCGGACTTCCGGCCAGACGGCGACTTCGACACCGGCGTAGTATCGTGTCTGCGCACCGCGCGCAGCCAATCGGTATGCCCTCATCGGGGCCGGGCGGAGACTCCCCTGATCTCTGCGGGCCGCGCGTCGTGGACACCGCAGGCGTGTGTGGCGGGCCGGCCGAGGCTCCGGCTGCCGCCGGGCGGGAAAAGGCGCCCGCGGGGAGCCCTGGCCATGTCCACTGTTTATCGATAAACTATCCGGTGGGGGAGGCGGAGGCGGTGCGGCCGGAGGCGGCGACGTGGATGCGGTTGGCGCGCGTCTACGGCAAGCTCGACCGCGGCATGGCCGAGCAACTGCGTGGTTGGGGCCTGTCGTCGGCGCAGTTCGACGTCCTGGCCCACGTGGGGGCCGCCGAGGGGCGGACCCAGCAGGAACTGGCCGACGCCCTGCTGACGACCAAGGGCAACGTCTGCCACCTGCTCGACCGGATGGAGGCGGCGGGGCTTCTGCGGCGGGCGCACGACGGGCGTGCCAACCGCCTCTTCCTCACGGAGGTGGGCCGCCGGTTGTGCGACGAGGCCGTACCGGCGCACGAGGCATGGATCGCCGACCGTTTCGGCATTCTCTCTCCGGAGGAGCGCGCCATCCTGGGACGGATCCTGCGCCGGTTGGATCAGCGCCTGCCCTGACCCGGGATTCCGGGGACGAACAGCACGCAGACACACGCACTGGGAGGGGTTTCTGGATGGCGAAGGTGACCGTGGTCTACTACAGCCTCACGGGGAATACGTTCCGGGTCGCCCAGGCGGTCGAGGAGGGGGCGCGCGCCGCAGGGGCGCAGACGCGCCTGCGCCGGATACGCGAGACGCTGCCCGCAGACGCCCTGGCCGGGAACGCGGCGCACCAGGCCTACGCCAAGGCGGCCGGCGACGTCGGCGAGGCCACCCTGGACGACCTGGACTGGGCCGACGGCATCATCTTGGGATCGCCGACACGCTACGGGGCGCTGGCGGGCCAGATGAAGTCCTTCCTGGACTCCACCGGCCCGCTCTGGGGCCAGGGGAAGCTGGCCAACAAGGCGGTGGCCGCCTTCACTGGCGCGCAGAACCCGCACGGGGGCCAGGAGACCACCCTTTTGACCATCTACAACGTGATGTATCACTGGGGCGCGGTCATCACCCCGCCCGGATACACCGACCAGTCCGTCTTCGCCGCCGGCGGCAATCCGTACGGCGTGAGCTTCACCGCCTCCAGCGACGGCAACCCCGCCCAGGAGGTCCTGGCCGCCGCCCGCTACATGGGCGGCCGGGTGGCCCGGTTCGCCACCGTCCTGGCAGACAACCGCTCCCGCCTCTCCGCCCAGTGAGCGTTCGGCCGCAAGGGGAAGGGGGCGGCATCGCGCCGCCCCCTTCCCCTTGCAGTCCCGTCCGCGCGTCTGGTCCCCGCCCGGCGCCGTGCCCTACGGCAGGTGGAAGGCGTCGGGATGCGGCTTGATCGGCCGCAGCATGTAGATGGGGCGGCGGAGTTGGCCGCTGCCAGACACCGGCCGACACAGCTCGGTCCACCGCCGATACACCGCCCGCGCGGCCTTGGTGTCTACGGCGATCTCGCCGTACCGGGCCGTCGCGGGCGCCTTGCGCACGCGCACCTTCTGGTGCCAGCAGTGCTGGCCGCTCACCGGGTCGGGCTGTACCGGGAAGATCAGGTTCTGGTGCACGCCCCCGTCGCTCCACCAGATGCGGGACGAGTCCGGGTCCGGGCTGACAAACGGCTGGACCCCGTGCACCACGTCCAGCTTCCACTGGCCGCCGTCCTCCCGCAGGCGCACGAGCGAGGAGTTCCAGCGGTCGGTGCCGCCGTCCTCGCGGACCCGCCAACGCCCCAGGTGGTGGCTGCAGGCGATCACCCCGGGGTGGATGGCCTCGGTGACCCAGGCGCGGTCCACAAAGTGGCCGATCTCGGTCTCCACCTGGACCAGGTCGCCGGTCTCCACCCCCATGGGGGCGGCGTCGGTCGGATGGATCCACACCGGGTTGATCTGCGCGATCTCATACAGCCACTTGGCCCCGTTGGTCCGGCTGTGGATCAGCACCGGCAGGCGGAACGTGGGCAGCAGGGCGAACTCGCCCTGCTCGCGCCGCAGGGTGCTGTGGTGCACCTGGCTCACCAGGTGCGGCATGTCCTTGCGCTGCGCCGCGTCGAGCGGGTAGATCGGGATGGCGTACTCCGGCCAGTTCCACTCGCGCAGCGTGTGGCTCAGGAACTCGATGCGCCCCGACGGCGTCGGGAAGCCCTCGACCGCCGTGTCTCCCTGGAGGATGCCCACGCGCACCCGGCCCTCGGCGTCGCGGAAGGGGCCGGGCGCCGGCCGGAGGTTCGTCCGCTCCGGTGCCTGCTCGGCCCAGAGCGCCCCGTCATGCGCGACGGTCCCCGCCCGTTCGTCGGGGCGCAGGGCCCGCTCGTGCTGCCGGTAGACGTCCTCGGTGACGCAGAAGGCGCCGTGGTGGCGCATGTATTCCAGGGGCGTCTGGCCCTCGGCGGACGCCGCCTCGGGCAGGCCGGGCACCGCATGTTCGAAGATCCAGCGGTAGTAGTCCTCGATCCGGATCTTGCGCTCCTTGTCTTCCGGATCGGCGAAGTGCTGGCGGATGCCCAGGCTGCCGTCGGGGTCGATACGCCAGGAGAGCTCGATCCAGAACTCGTTCTCCTCCCACACCTCTCCCGGGTTGGCCTCGTAGGTGTGCTCGAAGCGCTCCCCGCGCGACTCGCGGAAGACCCGCCCCACGGGCTGGCGGAAGCCGATCCACTGGGCGGCGTGGGTCTCCACGCTGTGCAGGTCGTGGCGCTCGGGGCCCAGGCCCATGGGCAGCACGTAGTCGGCGAAGATCGAGGTCTCGCTCCAGGTCGGGGTGAGGGCGACATGCAGCCCGATGCGCTGCTCGTCGCGCAGCATCTCGATCCAGCTGAAGCCGTCGGGGTTGGTCCACACCGGGTTGTATACGCGGGTGAAATACACGTCGAGGTGGCGGTTCTGCTCCGCCATCAGGTGCGGCAACAGGAAGCTCATCTCCAGGTTGGCCAGGGGATAGTGTCGCGGGAAATGCAGTTCGTTCCACACCCGGACCGGCGGCGGCGAGCTGGGCGGCTTGGGCACGAACTTGCACCAGCCGGCCGGCAGCACCGAACCCGGTTCGCCGATCGCGCCCACCAGGACGTTCAGGAGCAGGAGCGCGCGGGCGATCATCCAGCCGCCCAGGTGCCCGGCAGACGCGCTGCGCCAGATGTTGGTCACAAAGGCGCGGCCGGCGCGGTGGATCTCCTCGGCGACCTCGGCCACCACGGCCGCCCTGACCCCGCACTCCTCCTCCACCCACTCCGGGGTGTACGGGGCGTAGATCTCCCCCAGCAGGGCCACGAAGTCCTCAAAGGTCTGGCCGGCCGGCACGTGGGCGATGACGCCCCGGCGGACGAGGTCCTCCAGGTAGTCCTGGTCGGCCAGCGTGTCCTCCCAATTGACCCAGCGGCGCAGGAACTCCCGCTCGATCCAGTCGTTGCGCAGCAGGACGGAGGCCAGCCCCAGCAGCAGCCCGGACTCGGTGCCGGGCCAGGGGGAGAGCCAGAAGTCGGCCTGCGAGGCGCTGTTGCTCAGACGGGTGTCGATCACCGCGACCTTGCTGCCCTCCAACCGGGCCTCGCCGATGCGCTGGGCCTGGGGGTTGAAGTAGTGGCCGGCCTCCAGGTGGCTGGAGATCAGGAGGACGAAGCGCGCGTTGCCGTAATCGGGCATGGGCCGGTCGAAGCCGAACCAGTAGTGGTAGCCGGTGCGCGCCCCGGACGAGCAGACGTTGGTGTGCGAGTTGTGGCCGTCCACGCCCCATGCCGCCACGACCCGTTCGGTGAACATGTCCTCGCCGGGCCGGCCGACGTGGTAGACCACCGAGTCGCGGCGTCCGGCCAGCAGCGCCTCGCGGATCTTCCCGGCGATGTCGTCCAGGGCCTGGTCCCAGGTCACGCGTTCCCAGCGATCCTCGCCCCGGGCGCCGCTCCGGCGCATGGGGTAGAGGATGCGGTCGGGGTTGCGCACCTGGTTGAGGGTCGCCGGCCCCTTGGCGCAGTTGCGCCCGCGGCTGGCGGGGTGCAGGGGCTGGCCCTCGAACTTGCGGACCTCCCCCGTGTCCTGGTCGACGAAGGCCAGAAGGCCGCATCCCGCCTCGCAGTTGAAGCAGGCGGTGGGGATCAGGGCGTAGCGCCGCAGCTTGCGGCGCGGCCAGGAGCGGGAGTCCAACTCCGACCATTCGCCCCAGCGTTGGGGGGGTGGCGAGCCGGCCAGTCGGCCGCCAGCCGCGCGGATGCGCGGGTGGATGGCGGCGCGTGCCGTGCCGTCGTCGGGCGCGGGCGCTGTGCGTGAAGCTGCCGCTCGTAGCGGCGTCTGGACCATGAAGCGGCGCATGCGGTTCACGAATCGGCCCTCGGCCGGGGCCGCCCCCGGATCGGGGGTGATGCTCCCTTCCATGTGTCGACCACCTCCGCGCGGATGGCTCGGGACGCGATCTGCGGACCCTGGGGGCCGTTGCTAGCTCAGCGCCACGGACTGCCCCGCCTGGACGTAGGCATGCTGGTACGGGAACAGGCCCACGAGGGCGAGGGCGGCCGCCGGCACCGTGGCGCCCGCGATCAGCAGGACCAGGGGCAAGAGGCCGCCGCCGAGCGTGCCCAGCCAGTACCAGACGGCGTAGGCGCCCAGCCGCATCTGCCGCCCGGCGGCCAGGGCGTCGGCGGTGTGCGCGGGCACCAGCCCGTCGACCGCCAGGAGCACCAGGTGCGCGGAGACGGAGGCGATCAGCAGCGCGCGCAGCGGACCCGTCCAGCCGGATGGCAGCGTGTGCACGGTGCCCAGGAGCAGCAGCGCGGCGCTGCCGGCGACGGAGGCCTGCACGACCAGCGCGGCCGGTAGGTTCTGGTTCTGCCACAGGTCGCGGCCGCGGCACTGCGCGAACATGAATCCGGTGTACGCCGCGGACAGCGCGCCCAGGATGATGCCTGGGATGCGCAGCCCCGCCATGAGTCCCGACGCGCCCAGCAGGCGGCCGAGGATCTCCAGGGCCAGCAGGACGGCGTAGCCCGTCAGGACAAAGGCGCCGCGCGCCAGCCACGAGCGCCACTGCGGCCGCACGAGGATGCGGTGGAAGCGGTCGGGGTGTTCCAGATCGGCGACGATGAGGGCCAGCGTGATCGCCAGGAAGACCAGGGAAATGAAGGCGGTGGCGCCCTGCAGCGCCGCGCCGCTGCCGCGGGCCAGCGAGAGGGCGGCGCCCAGGCCGAACACCCCGGCCGCCAGCGACTTCGTCCAGGTATACAGCGACACGCGCCAGTCCCAGGGCATCGTGTGCTTGTTGTCAAAGGCCAGGACCGCCGCGGCCGACGACCGCGCGGCCGTCCGGGGCGCCGGCACCGGGGGGGGGGTCGAGTGGGCGGGGGCCACGGCGGTGTTGAACATGCCGCGCTTCTCGGCCCGCGTCGGGTCCAGCGCGGCCACGTCGCCGCCCTTGTAGAACACCTTGGGGTTGGTGCGCGCGTGGGGCTTGCGCACCTCGACGCGCTCGCGGGAGAGCAGCCGGCTGACCTCGCTGTCCGGGTCGTTCATGTCGCCGACGATGATCGCGCCCTCCGGGCAGACGGAGACGCACGCTGGCTGCAGCCCCTGGTCGATGCGGTGCGCGCAGAAGTTGCACTTCTCGGCGCTGTGGGTCTCGGGGTCGATGAAGATGGCGTCGTAGGGGCAGGCGGCGATGCACGCCTTGCAGCCGATGCACACATCGCGGTCGAAGTCGACGATGCCGTCCTCGCGCTGGAACATGGCGGTGACCGGGCAGGCGGCGACGCAGGGCGGGTCGGTGCATTGGTTGCAGCGCGTGACCTGGAAGTGGCGGCGCACATTGGGATACATGCCGATCTCGACCTGTTTGATGAAGGTGCGCGTCACGCCCATGGCGACCTCGTTCTCGGACTTGCAGGCCACCGTGCAGGCGTGGCAACCGATACAGCGGTCCTGGTCGAGCACCTTGCCCCAGAGGACCGGGCGTGAGACGACCTGCGGCTCCGTGGTCAAGCATACGCCTCCCCCGACATGTTTCGAGGGATGGGCATCATTCCATTGCGACCAATGCTAGTGGACGCATCAGGGTTTCTTGATAGGATGCGGGAATCCGGCGGCGCGACCGAGGGAGTGGTGACCGCGCGCACGCACCAGTTGGACGTCTTCTGCCTGGTCTACGAGCAGCGCAGCATCTCCGCGGCCGGCCAGGTGCTGCGCCTGAGCCAGCCCGCCGTCTCCATGCAGGTGCGGGACCTCGAGCGGGAACTGGGCCTGGAATTGTTCGAGCGCGTGGGGCGCCAGGTGGTGCCGACCGAGGCGGGGACGGTGCTCTACGGGTTCGCCTCCCGCATCCGCGGCGCCTTCGCCGAGGCCGAGCGCGCCATGGCCGAGTACCGCGAGGGACAGCGCGGGACGGTGCACATCGGCGCCAGCACCACCGGCGTGGTGTATTACCTGCCGCTGCTGCTGCACGGCTTCCGCCACCAGAACCCGGAGGCGCAGGTCACGGTGGAGGCCGACCTGACCGAGCGGGTGCGCGAAGCCGTCGTCGAGGGGCGCCTGGACGTCGGGCTGATCTGGGGCCCGTCGCATGACGAGCGCCTGCACGAGGAGCGCATCCTGGACGCGCACTTCACCCTGATCTTCCCACCCGGGCACCGGCTGCTGCAACGGCCCGAACTCCGCGCCGCCGATCTGCGCGAGGAGACATTCGTCCTGCCCGGCGACGAGACGTCGCCCACCCGCCGCTTTATTCTCAGCCACCTGCAGCAGGCGGGGGTCTCGCCCCGGGTCGGCATGAACATGCGCTCGACCGAGGAGGTCAAGCAGGCGGTGGCGGCCGGGTTGGGCATCGGCGCGGTGGCCGCGCGCGCCGTGCGCTTTGAGGCCGCGGGCGGCGGCGTGGTCGTCCGGCCGGTGGAGGGGGTCGTCTTTCCGCCCCGTCCCATCGTCCTCATCCTGCGGCGGGGCGGAAGGTCGGCCTCACCGGCCACGCACAACCTGGTGGCCCATGTGCGGGCGCACGCGGCCGACGCCGCCGCGGCCGACGGCGACCTCACCCTGCCGCCAGCCGCCGCGCCCGCTCCAGATCCTCCGGGGTATTGACGTTCAGCACCAGGACGTCCGGATCGCCCCAGTCGGGAAGCACGGCCAGGCGACGCCCGCGCAGCCCCGGCGCGGCCAGCAGGGCGTGCATGTCCCGGCGCCCGGCGGCGAGCAGGTCCCGGGCCTGGGGGAGGACGGCCGCTCCGTAGGCGGCGCAGAGGGGATGCACCCGCCCGCCCGCCTCCACGGCCGCCCAGTCTGCGCCGTCCAGACCGGCCGCGATGCCCCGCAGCAGGGCGGGGGACACGAACGGCATGTCGCACGCCAGGAGCAGCAGGCCCTCCCCCGCATGGCGTTCCAGCGCGGCGGCGAGCGCCGCCAGCGGCCCTTGGCCGGCCTCCGGGTCCGGGTGCACGGAGGCGCCCGGAAAGGCCGACGCCAGGTCCGGCAAGCTCCCCTGGAACTCCGGTGCCAGGGACGCCTGCCGGCAGGCGTCCCACACGCGCACAATGCAGGCGCGCCCCCCGACCTGCAGCCAGGCCTTGGCCTGACCCATGCGGCGGCTGGCGCCGCCGCTCAGGATCACCGCTGTCACGGGGCCGTCCCCCCCTGGCAGGCCGCGCGGATGGCCGCGATGATCTCCGCGACGGCCTCCCGCGACACCACGCCCACCCCGTCCGGGGCCGCCACCCGTCCCGGGTCGTCCGCCGCGATGAGGAAGAGGCCGTCGGCGGGGCGGCTGCGCGGTGTGGCCTGCCGGGTGGTGTCCAGCACGTCCACGCGCGGCAGGGCCCACCCGTGGTAGCCCTCGACCAGCAGCCAGCGGCACCCGGCCCGCGCCGCCCGCGCCCGTGCTTCGGGCAGCAGGCGTTCCGGAGGGACCTCGCCGTCCACGGCCTCGGACCAGAGCAGGCCTCCGGGCCCCGACACGACGCTCAGGCGGGCGCCGGCCGCTCGGTGGCGGGAACCGTCCTTGCCCGGCTGATCGAGCGGGGCGGTGTGGGCGTGGTGCTTGAGCGTGGCCACCGGCTCGCCCGCAGCGGTGAAGTGCGCGATGAGGCGCTCGATCAGGGTCGTCTTGCCGTGCCCGGACCAGCCGCCGATCGCGCACACCGCGACCGAGCCCGGCAGGGGCCCAAGGACCGCGGCGGCGGGAACCGGGACGTCGGGGCCCTCGGCCTCCAGGGCCCCTGGGCGCCCAGCTGCGGAGAGCAGGGCGCGCGCGTCGCCCTCCCCGGGCTGCCCGACGCGGTCGATGCGCAGCGCCCAGGCGCCCGCGCCCGCCGGCAGCGCCGCGCTCCCGGACCCCCGCAACACCAGGGCGTTGGCGGCGGCCATGCGCACCAGCACCCCGGGCGCCCGGGGTGCCCCGAGGCGGATGGTGCCATCGGGCCCGATCTCGGACCAGAGCAGACGGGGCATGTCCGGGTTGGCGGGGAGGGCCTCGGCCAGCCGCACGCGCTGGGCCGCGGGGAAGGGCTGGGTCCAGCCTCCCCAGTGGCGCAAGAGCGGCCCGGCCAGCACGCTGAACGCCGTCCAGCAGGCGGTGGGGCTCCCCGACAGGCCCAGGACGGCCGTGGAGCCGTGGAGCGCCGCGAACACCGGCTTTCCCGGCTTGATCGCCACCCGCCAGAAGACCTCCTCGGCGCCCAATTGGCGCCAGGCGCCGGGGATCAGGTCCGCGGGTCCCACAGAGACACCGCCGGAGGTCAGGACGAGGTCGGGCCGGCGGACCAGCGCGGACTCCAGGGCCCGCACGAGTTCGGACAGACGGTCCGGCACCCGGGGCAGGACCAGCGGCTCGGCGCCGGCCGCGGCGCAGGCGGCGGCCAGCAGCGCCCCGTTGCTGTCGTACATGCCGCCCGGGGGAAGCGGCTGTCCTGGGGCGACCAACTCGTCGCCCGTGGTCAGGATGACGACCCGTGGCCGCCGCCGCACAGGGACAGCCCGACGCCCCAACGTGGCCAACAGGCCGATCGCCGCCGGTCCAAGCCGCGTGCCGGCCCGCAGGGCGGGTGTCCCGGTCGCCACCCACTCGCCCGGCGGCAGGACGTGCGTCCCCGTGGCCGGCACCTGGCGGATCCGCACCAGCCCGCCCGGCTCAGGGTGGCCGGAATCATCGCTGCGATCCCAGGTGGCCAACTCGCGCGGCACGACGGTGTCCGCGCCCGCCGGTAGCGATGCGCCGGTCGCCACGAACACCGTGGCGCCGGCCGGCAGGGGCGCGGGCGCTCCCCCGGCCAGCACCTGCCCGGCCAGACGGAGCGCCGGGCCGGCGCACGTCAGGGCGGCCGCGGCCACGGCGAAGCCGTCCATGGCCGAACGCGGGCCGTCGGGCACCGGGCGTTCTGCCGTGATGTCCTCGGCGAGTACCCGCCCGAGGGCGGCGTCCAGGGGCACGTCCTCGGACGTGGTCCGCCCGAGGTCTCCCATGCGTGCGAAGAGCAGGTCCAGCGCCTCTCCGAGGTTCACCACCCAGGACCGGCCCGGGCCGGGGACCGCCCCCGCCGCCCGCGCCCCCACCCCCCTTCCGCGGCTGTCCGCCCTTCGCTGCCGCGCGCCGCCTCCCTGCCGTTCCGCCGACATTGACCGACAGGCCCAGCATCGCCGGGGGGGAGGTCGGCCATGCGGCGGTCGGGGGGCGTGGCCGCGCCGTTCAGGAAGCGACGAGGAGCAGGAACCTTTCGGCTGCCCTGTCCGTCTGAGGGGAAGGGGGTTCGAACTGGTGACCAGTTGCATCTACGGATGACGCTGTTGGGTCGGCGCATGGCGCCCGGCGTGCTTGCCCTGCTCTTGGCGGCTGCCCCCGGGTGTGCCCGCACCGCTCCGTCCGCTGTTGCGCACCCGACCATCCGCGCGGCCGTGGATGCGCAGGTGCACAGGGTGTCCGGCGTGCCGGCGGATCTGGGCGCGGTCGATTTTCTCAACGCCCGGCAGGGGTGGGTGGCCGGGGGCGGGGTGATCCTGGCGACGGCAGACGGCGGGTCGAAGTGGACCACGCAGTACGCGGGTGTGGTCTCGGCCACGTCCCTGGACTTCGTCAACGCCACGGCCGGTTGGGCACTGGGATCCGGGGCGGGGGCCGGCCTGCTGCGCACGACCGACGGTGGACGCAGATGGACGGCGGCCGCCGAGCCCCCGCCGGTGACGGCCGGGGGGAGTGCGCAGCCCATGCGCCTGCGCGCGGTGGACTTCGTCAGTCCGACGGTGGGTTACGGTGTGGCCGCGCCCGGCGGTGTGAACGGAACCCCGGCGGCGCTTGAGGCCACGGCGGACGGCGGCGGCGCCTGGACACCGGTGGCTACCCCCGTCGCCCCGCAGTCCGCCTGCTTCACCAGTCCGACGACCGGCTGGCTGGCGGGACGGGCCGGTCAGAATGACGTGGTCTACCGCACCAGCGACGCCGGGAGGATCTGGACGTCTGTCTTCCACCAGGCAGTCCAGTCGAACCTGGGGTTGACGGTCGGTTGTGGGGCGCCGGATACCGTGTGGCTGCTCGTGGATGGCGCGGGGGGACTCTCTCAGGAGTCTTACGCCCTCTGGCGTTCTCCCGACGGCGGGCAGCGGTGGAAGGCCGTCGCGGCCGTGGCCGCGGGTGCGGGACCGGCTCCCGGGCCGTTGACGGGCGCCGCCCAGGGACCGGGGGAGGCGCCGGGTGCTCTGGTGGTGGCGAACGCCCAGACCGCCTACCTGGCTGGCGTCTGTACGGCGTGCGGATTGGAGGGGACCGTGACCCTGGGCGGTACCACCGATGGCGGCTCGAACTGGGAGAACGCGCCGGCCCCGATTCCCGGAATGCCCCCCAACGACCCCGGGTTCTCCTTCCCCACCGCGACGGACGGGTGGGCGGTCGGCCGGGTGCACACGGGAGAGTCTGTGCTCCTGAGGACCACCGACGGGGGGCGCGCCTGGACCACCGCCTACCGCTGGTTGGCCGGGACCCCCACCGAGGCGCTGTCCTTTGTGACCGCGCGGGTGGGGTACGGTCTGGGTCTGCCCGGAGATCCCGGCGCGGTGCTGCGCACTGCCGACGGGGGCCAGACCTGGGAGCGCGTCGGCGAAGTGCCGCAGGCGCCGAGCGCCTCAACGGCGGGACTGGCCTTCACGGACAGCACCCACGGCTACGCGCTCGCGGGTGGCCGACTGTATGGCACGGCGGACGGTGGGCGGACATGGGCCCCGGTGCCGCTGACCGAGACGGGGAATGGGAAGGGATCGCCGATCACGGTCAGCCAGGTCGCCTTCGGGGGTCGGCGGCAGGGGTGCGTCCGGGTCGAGGGCGGCCTCCCCGCCTTTCGCGTGACGCTGGACGGCGGGAGCCACTGGACCGCGGCGCCGGACCAGCGGCCGGTGGGGGATGGCGCCGTCGCGTGCGCGGCGGCCGCCACCGACACGGCATGGACCACCGACTTCCAGGCGCTCCAGGCGTCGGCCGCCCGCGCCAGTCCCGTGGTCGTGGCCCTGCAACCGCTGGCCGTGCGCGGAGCGGTCGGCTGGGCGCTGTTCGCGCACACCCTCTACGCCACTACGGACGGAGGCCGCGCCTGGACCCCATTCACACTGTCCGCAACGGTCAAGAGCCTTGCCGTGGCCAGCCCTGAGCGCGCCTGGCTCCTGACGGGAAACGACCGGTTGCTCACCACCACGGACGGCGGCTCCGCGTGGAGCCAGATCGGGACGGGATAGAGTGGGCGGGCCGGGATCTGGAGGCTGGAACACGCGCCGTTGCCGCGCGTCCGTTTCCTCTGGACATCCAGCCGGCTCGGCCCCGCCAGTCCTCCTCCCTCGGCCGCGCTGTTGGGCAGTCCGCCCGCCGCCCCCCCGGGATTTCATCACGTTTCCGCGCGGCCGTCTGAGAGCCCCGGCTTTAGCCGTGGGCCGGCCCGTGCGTTCCCTCTCTGGTGGGAACAAGATAGCGGTCATAGTATATGAGCCTCAGAGTTCGACGCATTTGGCTTCTGACGCGTCTCACCCGTTGTGCACGCCGGAGGTCCGCAGGTGGATCGAACCACTAGATGTGGTGCTAATCGCGACGATGACGTACTGCGGGTGGTGTGGTGATCCGGCAGACCGCATGCGGGATGCACAATCTGCCAGCATGTGGATGATCCTTGGGGCTCCACGGTTTCCGGGCGGCGGCGAACCAATGAGCCGAAGTCTGGGCCTGGACCCGACGCTTCGGCTGCGCGTGAAGACTCTGGCGGCGGGCGTGGCGATACTGCGTGAGACCAGCGCGCAGTACACCGTCGACCGCGTCTGCTCTGTAGGTTGGGAGATGCCGCGCCTCAACGGTGTGGAACTCCACCACCAGACCTACGCAGCTGAACGTGCGGGAACAGCGCGGCCTGCGCAACTCGTCTGCTCCGCCCGTGCAAGAGTCACTGAAGCCATCGCGTCCTGCCGTACCCGCTGGCGCAAGGCCGGAGGTCGTCCTCCCCAATGCCTGGTCGGCAGCGGGGGGACTCCCCTGAAATACCCCGGCATACCCACCATATCTAGCACCTTCGGTTCGTCGGGGACACTACGTGCCCGTCCTGCATCCCGTCGGGTATGTCATACCACGTGGTGCCCGCTCCGCGCGGGCATGGGGCAATGCCGTTCAGATAAGGCGCCACGGCGCTCTTCGGCGGCGCGGTTGAAGGTCGCCATCACCGGCCACAAGGCCTTGCCGCTGAACCCCTCGGCACCCCTCGCACCGAACGATGGCCTTTCGCAGCGGCCGCTCGGCAACGCCAAACTAAGCGGTATTGGGGCATGGGGGGACTCCCCTGAAAAGCAAAGTGGTGGGGGCATTCTATATGCGGTATTCTGTTTCTTGAGTATCGGTAATACAGATACATCACGGCATTGCGCCATGTCGTGCAAGGTGTGTGTGTGATTGTCGAATTAGGCGACCGGCTTCACCTCAACTTCAAGACCGAGCCGACGCAACCAGGCGATCGCCGAGCGCTTCACCGCTTCCTTCCGGCGCTCATCGTGGAAGTTGGCACCCAACTCCTGGTACTCCGTGGCGTCGCATAGGATGGTGGCGACCCACCGCCACCCGGGCAGCCGCTGGCGTTGGTCTGTACCGGCATCGGCGCCATCCGGCTGCAGGCGACCACCAGCGGCCCGACGGGCGCGGTCCGCGCGAGCAGTCTTGCCCGCTGGGCCATCCCCATCTCCCGGCCTCCCGTGACGCTCTGGCCAAGCGGAATTCGCGCGTGCCCGCGCCACGCCTTCGGGTGATCCGTGGCCCTCCCGGGAACTCGGCCCAGGGCGGGGGTGGGCGATGGGGCGGGCCCGCGCAAGACGGGAACGGTCCGCTCGCCCGCGCCCCAAGGGTCCGGGCGCCGCCCCGACTACTCGCCCGCTCCCAGCAGGTCCTCGATGTGCAGCGCCTGGTCGCCCAGGGCGCGATTCTCCTCTTCCAGCTTGGCGCGCCCGGCCAGGACGGAGATTGCGCTCGATCCGACCCCCGCCTCCCATGCCGACAGCAGGGCGTTCCGCACGGCCGCCGGCGTGGCGCGGAGCGTTGCTTGGTGGCGGGCGTCGCGCATCTCGGGGGTGATCCCGGCCACGTGGCGGTCCAGCGCCTCGCCGGTGGCCTCCCCCGGCCGGATCGGGCGTTCCCCGTCCTTGAGCGTGGCGATGATGGCGCGGTCGACGGCCGCCTGGGTCCAGTCCGCGCCGTGCACGTACGCCGGAACGCCGGCGAAGACGTCGAGCGTCCGGGCCACATGCGGGTCCTGCCAGGAGAGCAGGGCGAAGTCGCCCCGGCGCGTGTTGTAGCTGAGGGTGCCGCCGTAGGCGGTGCCCTTGAAGCGGATCTCCGGCAGGATGTAGTCGGAGATCACCAAATGCGCGGCCACGGACAGCAGCGGAGAGGCGGGGTGGTCGTAGCGCGGCGCCGGCATGACCTGTGCGCAGTAGGCGACCTGCAGGGGCGCGGCCAGTCCCATGCGCCGCCGCCCGTCGGCGGCGCTGCCCCCAGGGGCCGGGGCGCGCCCCACCCCGCGGCGCGCCGACCAGTCTGCCAGGGCGCTGCGAACGGCTTCGGCCGAGCGGTCCGAGCCGCTGAAGCTGGCGGTCAGGCGTCCGGCGCGCATCTCCTCGCCGATGGCGTCGATGTCCGCCATCAGCCGCTCGGCCCCCGCGGGATCACCCTGCAGGTGTTCCAGCGCGGTGAACTGCCGTCGGCCGTACATCAACTCCAACAACGCGCCCTGGGGGTCCAGGACGCGGGCGGCATGGCGGCGGGCCACGTCGGCCCCGCCGTTGACCAGACCGGCGCGGGAGCCGGCCAGGGCCTGCGAGAGTACGACCTCCATGCGGGCGGCGTCGTGGGGATCGACGGCATACATCAGGTCGGCCAGGACGGCCAGGGCGTCGGGGATCTGGTCGTCCAGGGCTTTGAGCGAGAAGCGCATGCGGCGCAGGGGCGTCCCGTCAGCCGTATAGGCCAGGACGGGGCGGCAACCGATGCCCCCGGTCGAGGCTGCGACGCGTTCGGCGATGCGCACGTAGTCCATCCCGGCGGCGCCGAGCTTGTGCACGGCGTCCACGTAGCGCGGGACGGACAGCCACTGCGCGTTGGACAGGCCGTCGGCCGTCAGGTCGAGGTGCAGGTAGTTGACGCCGGCGCTGAACACGTCGTTGCGCAGCAGCACCACGCCGGGGGCGACATCCTCGGCGGACGTCGGGATGCGGCGCGGGCGTGGCGGCACGTCCCCGACCTTCAACTGGGGCAGGCTCGCCACATCCTCAGGGGTGTTGGGGGTACCGGCATCCCTCTCGACCTCCCGCGACACCTCGGCGATGTGTCGCGCTTGGTCGTCGTCCATGCCGGCGCGCACCGCAGCCATCCGTGCGGCGAAGGCTTCGTCCAGGCGCCGCTGGTGGTCCCGGCTGGGCCGGAGGACGGTCAGCAGGCGGTGCGGGTTGGCCACCAGGCGCTCCCCGACCAGGCGGCTGAAGAGGTTGGGATCCTGGCGGTAATCGGTATGAAGGTCCTCCAGGTGCCGCCGCATGGAGATGAAGGCCAGGGGATCGGCCCCCAGACGCCAGGGCCCCACCACCCGGAAGAGCAGGTGGATGGGGAAGAGCGAGGCCACCTCCTGCTGGGCGTACGCGGCCTGGTGGAAGGCGGCCTCCACGCGCTCGGGGGCGATGCCGCCCGCGGCGACCCCCCGGAGGGTGTCCAGGACCAGCTGTTCGAAGGCTCCGGCGCGATCAGGCTCGCTGCCCTTGAGCCCCACCTGATACCCCTGGTCGTGCCCCCAGGACCGCGCGAAGGTGTGGCTGGACGCCTGGCCCAGGCGCGAATCCGCCAGGGCTCTGCGCAGGGGCGCGGCCTCGTTCCCGTCCAAGATCCAGTCCAGCACCTCGAAGGCCACGTGCTCGGCCGGATCGGAGGCCGTTCCGGCCAGCCACTGCAGCAGCAGGTAGGTGTGCGCCCCCAGGTCCTCGTCCTCGCCGATCTGGTACTCCGCTTCCATCCGTCGCGGGCTGCTCCAGCGCGCCTGGCGGGCGATGGTCAGGGGGGCCGGCCGCACCCGCTCGAATCCGGCCAGCCGACTGTCCAGGAAGGCCAGGTGGGCCTCCAGCGGGATGTCCCCGTAGGTGAAGAACAGGGCTGAGGCGGGGTGGTAGTAGGTCGTGTGATAGCGGCGAAACTCCTCGTAGGTCAGGTCGGGGATGGCGGCGGGGTCGCCGCCGGAATCGCGGGCGTAGATGGTGTCCTCCAGGAGCCGGCGCATCGCCTCACGCTGCAGCAGTCCGTCCGGGCGTGAGAAATACCCCTTCATCTCGTTGTACACGATACCCGTCTCAACGAGCGCGCCGCTGGGGTCGTTGGGGTCGGCGGGGGTCAGCCGGTGGCCCTCCCGCAGGAAGGTCACCTCCGACAGCAGGGGGTGGAAGACCGCGTCAAAGTACACGTCGGCCAGGTTGAACAGGTCCTGCCGGACCGTACTGGCGACTGGGTAGGTGGTGACTTCGGTGCCGGTCATGGCGTTGATGAACGTCCCCATGCTCATCTTGACCATCTCGAAAAAGGGATCCCGTACCGGATACTTCCGCGAGCCCCCGAGTACCGAGTGCTCCAGGATGTGGGCTTCCCCCGCATCGTCCCAGGGCTCGGTCGGAAAGGTGATGGAGAACAGGTTCTCGTTGTCCTGGGCCGCGATGTGCAGAAGACGCGCCCCACTCCGGGTGTGCTCGGCCCACGTGGCCACCGCGCGCAGGTCGGGGAGCGGCCGCACCTCCCGCACGACGAATCCGTGCGCCGCGGTACCCGCCGTGAACGCCTGCTCGGCCGTGACCATCGCCCTCTTTGTGCCGCGTTGTAACCACGGGTTGAGGCCTTCGCCGACTTGGGCGGCAACCCTTTCCGCGAAGGCCCACCCGCAGCGGGTCCCGGTCCCGGCGTGGCCGGGCGCGGGCCGCGCTGCCGGCGGGGACCCGGGCCCAGGCGCGTATCCCGGCCGTCCTCTGGGGTCGGGTGCAGCGCACCGGCCCTGGCCGGTGCCTTTGTGCGGTGAAGGAGGAAGCGCGCCGCGGTGCGTCGGTCGGATGGTTGACGGAGGGGCTGCAGAGGACCACGGCTGCTCCTGCGGATGGTATCTGCGCGGAGGCCGACCAAGGTAATTGAGCAGAACGAGGGTAGATGTGGGAACAGGGAGGGGCACAGCCGAACAGGCGGATGGGGTGATGTGGGTTTGGCGGGATTGGGTGTCGCCCAAGACGGTAGACAAGGGGCCGCCAGTAGCTGCGGGCGGCCCTTGTTCTCGCACCCCAGGACGGCGTCATTCTCGCCCGTCTCGTTGGCCCGCAGGAGCTTGCCTGCAGTTGATGCGTCACAAGGGCCTGGACAGCGCCGGCCGTCACCCCGATTGGCGGCCTTGTGCCCGAAGGCCCCCCACGAGAATCACGCCAGCCTGCCAAAAGGCGGTTTTGGGGAGGACCTACGCCAGTTGTGCAGAACAGTTGCATACCAGGGCTCTGGAAGGATCCCGTTTCGGGGCCCGCGTGCTCGCCATCTCTGCCCGGCGGTCTAGCTAGAGGGAGCTAGTAGGGACTGGTGGGCAGTGCCCGGGGTCTTCACCCGGACTGCAGGCACCCGTCCGAGATGTGGAACTGGTGGGCGGTCTGGCGCGAAGCCCCAAAGCGACGGAGTGCGGCGAGGCGGCGCTTTACAGCGGCCGACACGTCGGCGTCCTGCATCTCACAAGTGACGTCAAACAGAGCACAGTTACGCTCGCGCTCCGTCCCGTGGAGGCGCTGCAATGCAAAGGCTTAAGGCAACGTAGCGGCACGAGACCTCGCCAACGTGCTCATGATCTCCGCGTTTACCCCCAGCCATTGGATGTCCGAGGGAAGGCGAAAGGCAGTGTTTGCTCATTCTCTCGATTCCTTGTTCGAACTGCGATCCGGGCGTGTCTCGCTGCGTTTGCAATAGTGGCGATGCTTGGTGCCGCCGTTCCCGCGTTCGCATCGACGGACTATTGTGTCGGATGACCAGACGGGAGGTGTAATGTAGATGCGGATCTCTAGGTGGCTCGCTCTTGTACTCGGTGGGACAGTTGTGGTGATCGGTGGGGGGGTGGCAGCCCTTGTCGCTGCGGCATCCCCAAGAGCAGTACCGCCGACAGCTGCGGAACTGCACGCCAATGGCGTCACTTTCGTGCCCGGTCCGGTGCCGAGTGGCGCCCTTACCGCCACCCAAGCAACGAACGACCTCCTAGTCACGCACGGTGGACATTGGACAAAGTTCCCGTCAGCGGTCCACGCCGCCCACTTCGGCTATGTCACCAATTCGCAGATCAGAGCGTTGTCCGCAGTGGCCGTCAGTGCGGACCCTTCGCTGCAAGCCGGAGGGGCTGCGAACGCAGAGACTGGGCTGGCCCGTGCCCGTGTCAACGGGGTGGCCGTGTGGGAGATAACCTTTGGCGGACTGCAGTTGCCGACCCCTGCGCCGGATTGGGTATTGCCGGGCCCGAAGCCCAAAACGGATGGGTCCATATGCAAGGATGAAACGGCGTTCGTGGATGCCAAGACGGGCCATGCCCTGTGGGAAACGTGGAATGACTGCACTCCCGTGCCCACATCGGTTGCATTGGGAACTCAGTGATTGACGCGGATGTCGGCGCAGGGCCGAATGATACTTTGCGCCGCGTAGATGTCATCCCGACCTCGGGACGGCGGCCGCCCTGATGGGCCGTTGGGTCCGGAGTCCGTGCGCATGCCAGCACGCCAGGTGCGGTCGGGGTCGTGCGGGCGGTGAGGTACCCACAGGACCAGGCGGCGTTCGTACAGTACCCTGCACAGGGTGGTCGTGTTGCTGGCCATCGCCATCGGTGCGCTGCTAGTCGGCGGCGTCACGCCCTCACTCGACAAGGGCATGGGCGCCTGTGGTGCGCCCGCCCCGGATTGGGCTTCGAGGTGATCCGCTGATGCAGCGACGCCCGCGTGGCCACGACCCTGCGCTGGGCGCCGAGGGCGCCCAGCGCAGGGCGCTTGGGCGAACTGCACGCGGAGCAGGCCAGACCGCTGCTGAAGGCGGTGTCCGCCCGCCCTCGGCGTGGCCGAGCCTCGGATGACGGCGGCCTGCGTCGGCGGGTTGCTTGGCGCGGTGCTCCACTAGGTGGAGGCGGTCCACCCGGTCGGAGGCGCCATCCGGCGCACGCTCGAGTTCGTGCACCACGACTTTGAACATGACGCGTTCACCCCGCGGCGCGTCCCCTGGGCACCCGTGTCCAGGGGCGCGGCAGCAGCGGCCCGCACGGGGCGACGAGGCCCCTCCCCGCGACAGGACCGCGTCATTCTCGCCGACATCGTTGGCCCTCATACGCTTGCCGGAACGGCGCCACTTCGTGGCGTATGTCTGTCCCCGGTCCGGTGATGCCGATGCGCCCGCAGGAGCTTGCCCGCAGTTGGTGCGTCACAAGGGCCTGCACAGCGCCGATCGTCACCCCGATTGGCGGCCTTGTGCCCGAAGGCCCCCCACGAGAATGACGCCAGCCTGTCTCGCCCCCGTGTCTGGGAGGAGGTCCACAGAAGGGTGCTGAAGCATCAACCAGGGAGGTTGCCTATGTGTTCGTCCAGTGATCTGGAGGCGGTCGTCCAGCCTCTGGAGGCGCAAGTCGCTGCGCTTCGCACCAGCGTGCAAGCGCTGGAGACCAACGGGGACAGCACCACCCCATCCCCAACAGCCACCGTGGAGTCGGCGCTCAGTCCACAGTGTAACTTCCCACCGCGGAACTCCTCGGGGCCCTGGGTGCGCCAACATCCTTGGGCGACACCATGCGGCACGGCGCAATGGTTGACCCTGATCTTCGATGCCGAGGGCCATGGCCAGGGTACGTTCCCGTGGCCGTCCTCACCCGCGTTGTTCCGCTCGATATTGACCGCCGCACGCCAGGAGGGTGGAGGACCACGTCCAGGGATCCGCCGATGCGGCGGTGCTGGTTGATGGGCGGGTACCGTGTGGGCATTGCCCTAGGTTCCCACGACATTCGCCTGGGCTCCGGGGACAGGACCTTTCTGAACGATGCCAGAACGGTCTACCTGAGATTCGACGCGCACGCACAATGCTTGGAGTTTGTTCACGAGCCTCAAGGAGAGGCGCAGGTGCTCTTGGGGATGCGCCGTATCGGCAGCAGGGAGAAGTCTGTGTGCTAGTCGTTTCGCAGCTGAATTCACCGTCAAGGAGGTGGGACCGCGATGGATCGGGAAGGATTGGCCGCCCTCTGGGAGGAGATCGGGCGGTTACGAACCGAAGTCGCGTCTCTTCGCGTGCAGTTGGCCGCGCTGCAGGGTTCCGCAACGCGTGGCGGAGGGGATATCGCCGACTCTGACCATAGCGCAAGCACAATGCCCCCGCAGACGGCCCCTTCGGGTCGTGTCGGCCGACGGGCGGCGCTGACGGCCGCGGTGGCGTCCGGTGCCTTGCTCGCTGGGTGCGCGCGCCCGTCCACCGCGGCCACCAAGACATCGCAAAGCGCTCCAACACCACAACTGTTGATCCCCAGCGGGGCGGTGAGGGAACAGATGCATTTCGGGGAAGCGCTCAACGCCCAAGGAAACTCCCCAGCCCTCGGCTCTTCCGTCACCTGGTCGCGCTTCCGCCAGTGGACCTCGCCGGGCGGTACCAGCCAGTTGCTCTCATTGATCTTCGAGGCGCAGGGACCTGGCGCCTTTCCCTGGCCGCTGTACATTCAATTGGTATCCGCTACGACATCCGTCGGGAACGCCACCGGAGCCTATGTGCGCTTATATAACGAGGATAGCGGCTGGGGCGCTTCCTACCACACCGATCTCTTCCACATCGGATCCGGCACCAGCATCGGCGTGAATGTCGAGTTAACACGCACCGATTCCGCCAAGGACCTGCCTGGTGGCTCCTACCCCACCCTCCCCGCACAACCCACGGGCCGCGCCATCGGTCTGAACATCCTCAACACCGGGCACTCCCAGGTCTCCGGGGATCAGGCGATCAACATCCAGGCGAACGGACCGTCGCAGTCCTGGGACACGGCTGTGAACATCGAACCGCAGAACAGCGGCACCGATGGTGTTGCTGTGGCGGGGAGTTGGGTCAACGGTGTGCACCTGATGGGCAGTGGCGCCTCTGGGCTCACCGTGGACGGCCAATTCACCAAGGGAATCACCCTGACCGACAACGACATCCAGTTGAGTTCTGGGTCGCGCGTCTACTTTGATACCAACGGGGAGGTATATATGCAGTTCAACTCGACCAACAGCCATCTGGAATTTGTGTACAGCCCGCGCGGCGTCATCGGCTACATCGATGTGCTCTCCGCCACCTCGCATGAGATGTGACGATACGGATTGCAAGAACGCCCCACTGTTGAGGGCTGGGATGTGCGGAACAAACAACAAGGCCTCCTCGCTCGACGCGGCCAGAGAGTGACGGTGGAACACCTCCGGTGGGCAGTTGCCGCCCGTCGGTTGCTGGCGGCAGTTCCAGGAGCCATCTACACCCACCAACATCCGGGGGGCGGCCGGGACTGGCCGGACGCCCGCTGAGAGCCCGTGCGGGCGGGCACAGGGGGCCGGGCCGTCCATGGCGCGTGTGGCGCCGTCCGACGAAGGTTGGGCGCCGGGATGGCGCACGTCCGCCGTTGCGGGCGGTGAAGGCCCCCGATCGGCAGCCACCCCAGGAACGCGACGTGGAGGTGTTTCGCCGTGCCGTCCGCCACCCGCCTCTTGGCCAGGCCGCTGCGGATTGGTGCGCGCGTCGCGCGCAACCGCCTCGTCCTCCCCGGTATGGGGGTGGAACTGGCCGACCCCGGTGGCACGCCCAACGACGCCGTCCTCGCCTACTACGCGGCACGGGCGCGTGGCGGTGCGGGCGTCGTCATCGCCGGATATACGGCCACGGCCTCGCCGCAGAGCGGCGCCAGGCCCAATCAACTGGCGCTGACCGAACCGCGGCAGATCCCGAAATGGGCGCGCCTGGTCCAGGCGGTGCAGCGTGAGGGGCGCCTGCTCTTGGTCGAATTGGCGCATGCGGGCCTGCAACGGCCGGCCCTCTTGGGTGGACCGGCCTGGGGCCCATCCCTGCTGTAGCTGACGGGATTCCATGTCACCGGATGCCGAAGGGCATTGAGCCCTGTCACCGGAGCACTTGGTGGCGACGGCCGGCTTGCGCAGCCCTGGCGGGCGAGTGGGCGCCAGCGTAGGCTCTCGCCGGGCGGCATGGCCCTCAGGGC
>JAJZWQ010000181.1 GCA_021846605.1 Bacillota bacterium
GCTTCCGCGCGCTCCTGCGCGAACGCGCGCGGCTGGAGCCCATCTGGGCGAAGGCGGATGAACTGGGCGAGGTGCGGCGTGACCTGCTGGCGGCCGAGGGGCTGCTGCCCGAGGCGGCGGCCGACGAGCGGCCGTGGCTCGAGGAGGAGGTCACCGAACTCCGACGTCGCCTGGAGCGCACCGAGGAGGCGTTGCGCATCCTGCTCCTGCCGTCGGACCCGCGCGATGAACGTAACGTCATCCTGGAGGTGCGCGCCGGCACGGGGGGGGACGAGGCCGCCCTGTTCGCCGCCGACCTGGCGCGCATGTACAGCCGCTACGCGGAGCGGCGGATTTGGCAGGTCGAGGTCCTGACCGCCAGCGAGACCGAGGGCGGCGGCATGCGCGAGATCATCCTCAGCATCCGCGGAGACCGCGTGTATAGCCGGCTGAAGTTCGAAAGCGGCGTGCATCGTGTGCAGCGCGTGCCGGAGACCGAGGCCAACGGCCGCATCCATACCAGCACCGCGACGGTCGCCGTCCTCAGTGAGGTGGATGAGGTCGAGGTGGAGATCCGTCCCGAGGACCTGGAGGTCGATACCTACCGCGCCAGCGGCGCCGGTGGCCAGCACGTCAACCGCACGGAGTCGGCGATCCGCCTGACCCACCGCCCGACCGGCCTGGTGGTGACCTGCCAGGACGAACGCAGCCAGATCAAGAACCGCGCCAAGGCCATGGCCGTGCTGCGCGCCCGCCTGTTCGACATGCAGCTGTCCGCCCAGCAGGCACAGGTGGCCAGCGAGCGGCGCCAACTCGTCGGCACCGGCGACCGCAGCGAGCGCATCCGCACCTACAACTACCCCCAGAATCGGGTGAGCGACGAGCGCATCGATCTCACCCTCTACCACCTGCGGGACATCATCGACGGCGACCTGGACCAGGTGGCAGAGCCCCTGATCGCGGAAGATCAGGCCCGCCGCCTGCGGGGCGAGGTGCCGGTGTGACGGCGCGGGCCGCCGTTGAGGAGGCCGCACGCCAACTGGCCGTGGCGGGTGTGCCCGCCCCGCGGCGCGAGGGGCGGCTTTTGCTTTTGGCGGTCGGCGGGCCGGATGTCCTGCTGGAGCCGGCTGCGGAGTTGGGGCCGGCGGCGTCCGCGTTCGCCATGGCCGTCGCGCGCCGGGCACGGCGCGAACCATTCGCCTATATCGTCGGGTACCGCGAGTTCTATGGCCTGCGGCTCGCCGTCGGCCCGGACGTCCTGATCCCGCGGCCGGAGACCGAAGGCCTGGTGGAGCATGCCGCGCGCCTGGCGCCCCCGGGCGGGCGGGCCGCCGACCTCTGCACGGGGAGCGGCGCCGTGGCCATCGCCCTGGCCTGGACCCGTCCGGACCTGGTGATCGACGCCTCGGACCTCTTTCCCGCAGCCCTGGAGGTGGCCCGGGTCAACCTTGCCGCCTGCGAAATCGGAGCCCGGGTGCGGTTGCACCAGGGGGATCTGTGGGAAGCGTTGCCCGCCGCCGCCTACGATGTGTGCACCTGCAACCCGCCCTACGTGGCCACCGAGGAGTGGGAGCGGTTGGAGCCGGAGGTGCGGGAGTGGGAACCGGAGGTGGCGCTGGTGCCCGCCGGCGGTTGGCGCGCCATGTATCGGCGGCTGGCCGCAGGCGCCAGCACCCGCCTTGCGCCCGGCGGGTGGCTGCTCGCCGAAATCGGGGGCGGCCAGGGCGCGGCGGTGGCCGCGATCTTCGCCGAAGCCGGCCTGGGCGACGTCCAGGTGCGGGCGGACCTGGCGGGTTTGCCCCGCTACTGTTTGGGGCGACGGATGCGATGACCACGGCCCAACTGCGGTCGGTGGCGCGCGCGGCGGCGATTCTGCGCGCCGGAGGCCTGGTGGCCTTCCCGACGGAGACGGTCTACGGGCTTGGCGCCGACTGCCTCAACGGCACGGCCGTGCGCGGGATTTTTGCCGCCAAGGGGCGTCCGGTAGACAACCCCCTCATCGTGCACGTGGCCAATACGGACCAGGCAGAGGCCATTGCGGTCCTGGACGATCGCGCCAGGCAGCTTGTCGGGCGGTTCTGGCCCGGACCGCTGACCCTGGTCCTGCCCTCACGCGACGTCGTGCCCCCCGAGGTGCGGGCCGGCCTGCCCTCCGTAGCCGTCCGCTGCCCGCGTCATCCCGTGGCCCTGCGGCTGATCGCGGCTTGCGGCACGCCGCTTGCGGCCCCGTCCGCCAACCGTTCGGGGCGCCCCAGCCCCACGACCGCCGCCGCCGTGCTGGACGAGCTCGGCGGGCGCATCGATGCCGTGCTGGATGGCGGCCCGTGTCTTCTCGGCGTGGAATCGACCGTTGTGGACGCCACGGGGCCGGAACTGCGCCTTCTGCGCCTGGGAGCGCTGCCGGCCGAGGCACTCGGCCTTGCGCCCCGGGTCGGCGCCGACGCCCCCGCGGCAAGCCCGGGCATGCGCCACCGCCACTACGCGCCAGCGATTCCGCTGGAGGTGGTGGGCGACCTCCAGGCAGCACTGGCGGCGCGCCCGGACGCTGCGGTGCTCTGCCCGGAGGCCCTCGCCCACCGCCTGGGGCTGGAACCGGGACCGGCCGTGTCGGTGCTGCCCGAGGACCCCGAGCGCCGCGCGGCCGGGCTGTATGCGGCGTTGCGCCACCTGGAGCGCTCGGGCCGGCCCGTCATCCTGGCGGCGGCGCTGCCGGAGGTCGGGCTGGACGCCGCCGTGATGGATCGCCTGCGCCGGGCGGCATCGGGGTCGGGGAGCCGTCGCGACATCGAGAAATGAGTGTCTTGCGGGGGGACGCTCTGCTAGACTGGCTTTTGGCCTGCGGGGCGCCGCTCCGGGGCGATGGATCATGTGGGGGGGCCGGGCATGGTGGATCTGGAGGCCGCAAGTGGCCTGCCGCTGAAACTGAAGGACGATGGCACGCTCGAGTTCACAGAGAACCTGCCGGAGGTCAAGCCGGCGGTGCGCACGTTGGATGCCATGCGCGGGGTGCTGGCCGATCCGGCGGCCTCCGGTCCCGAGATCCTCTACTATATGTATCGGGATGTCGGTTTTGCCGCGGACAAGGCCCGGTTTCACGCCCACGGCCTGCGTTATGACATCACCGTCCTGGTTCCGGCCAAGCTCGGTGACGAGTACACCAAGACATTCGGCCACTATCACCCCAAGGCCCCGGGCGGGGCGTACTACCCTGAGGTCTACGAAGTGATCTACGGCAAGGCCATCTATGCCTTGCAGCACCGTGCCGAAGACGGGCGCATCGACGACGTGCTCGCCATTCCCGCCCTCCCCGGTGATAAGGTGTTCATGCTCCCGGGCTACGGGCACGCAACGATCAATATCGGGGACACGCCCCTGGTGATGGCCAACTGGGTGGCCGGCGAGTTCAACTCCGAGTATGGGGACTATCAGGAGCGGCACGGAGCCGCCTACTACGCGCTGGCCGGCGCCGAGGCCGTCCGCTGGCAGCGCAACGCGCACTACGACAACCCGCCCGAGGTCCGGGTGGCGTCGCCGCTCTGCCCCCAGCAGACGACGGCGCTGCGGGCGGGCAGGCCGATGTATCCGGATGGCTGCAACCATCCAGATCGCCTCGGATACCTCCTGGACGCAAACCGCTATCGTGGTGACTGGGCGGCCCTGGTGGGCTGAAGCCGGGGGAAGGGTGGGGGCGGCGGTGCTGCCAGCACGGGTCGTGTTCGTCTGTACCGGTAACACCTGCCGCTCGCCCCTGGCAGAGGCAATGGCGCGGCGGATCTTCGCCAGCCACGCCCTGCCGGTGGCCGTGACCTCAGCGGGGATCGCCGCCGCACCGGGCGCGCCCGCCGCTCCCGAGGCCCGCGCCGAGGCCGCCCGCCGTGGGCTGGACCTGGAGGGCCACCGGGCGCGGCGGGTCGAGGACGTGCGGGGGGCGACCGATGCGGTCTGGCTGACCATGACGCCGGACCAGGCCGAGCACCTGCGCACCGAGTTCGGGATCGCCGCCGAGGCCCTTCTGGGCTATGCCCGCCAACTGGGGGTGGCCACATTCGGCCGGGAGACGCTTCCGGACCCCCTGGGCGGGGGCGCGGAAGCGTACGCCGACACCGCCCGCGCCCTGGAGGAGGTCCTGGAGGGCGTCGCCCAGGCATGGCGGGCGCAACTGGCCCTGCCGGCTCCCACCGACATCGGCACGATGCAGACCAAGACGATCGCCCTGCCGCGCCTGGCGGGTCTGCGACCCACGCTGGAGTCCACGGCGCTCAAGCTCCAGGAGGAGGCGGGCGAACTGGCCGAGGCCATCGGCAAGTATCGGGCGCTCTCCGGGGAGCGCCGACGCCACCCGCCGCAACAGGTCATGGGGACCATCGGCCAGGAACTATTGGACGTGGCCCAGACAGCCATAACCATGATGTTTGTACTCGAAGAACAGTATGGAGTGGACCTGCAGAGCCTCTTGGAGGAGCACGTGCGCAAGCTGGCTGCCAAGGGGTACCTGCAACAGGCGCGCGAGCCCGAGTCTGGCAGGTACTAGGGCTTGTACCCGGCCGGGCGCGCGCGGTTCAATGGGCTCTAGACTGCGCGGGTGTGCGTAGGAGGGCCGAACTGTGGGCACGGTGGCGTGGACGGACATCCTGTTGGCGTGCCTTCCCGCACTCGCTGCGGGGATCATCGTCACGCCTTTGGTCCGCCGCCTGGCACTTCGGGTGGGCGCGGTCGACCATCCCGGCGCGCGCAGTATCCATTCCAGCCCCGTGCCGTACATGGGCGGGCTGGCGTTGCTCATCTCCTTCCTCGTCGGTATCGGGGCCGTCTGGGCCCTCCACCGGCCCTCCGTCCTGCCCAGCGACCCAGTGCGGCTGGTGGGTGTTGCCCTGGGCGGCCTCATCATCGTGGGCGTGGGATTGGTGGACGACCTGGGCCGCTTCTGGGCGACCCGTCTCCCGCTTCTGGCCGACCACGAGGGCCGCGGGCTGCGACCCGCCGTGAAGGTGGCGGCGGAGATCGTCGCCGCCTTGGTCCTGATCCGCTTCGGTGTACAGATCCCGGGCATCCACCAGCCCTTTGGCCACAGATACCTGTCGTTCGGCTGGTTCTCCTATCCCATCACCATCCTCTGGGTCGTTGGGCTCACGAACGCCGTCAACCTCATCGACGGCCTGGACGGCCTGGCGGCGGGGGTGGCGGCCATCGCCTGCGTGACGCTCTTGGCGGTCACCCTGCCCCTGGTGTCCTGGGGGCCGTCCCTGGCCGTCGTCGGTGGCGCCGCGCTCTTGGGCGCCTGCCTGGCCTTTCTGCCATGGAACTTCCACCCGGCGCGCATCTTCATGGGGGACGCCGGCGCGCTCTTCCTCGGCTTTGTGCTCAGCAGCGTCTCGATCATGGGCATGCATCCGACCAAGGACGCCACTCTCCTGACGGTGGCGGTGCCGACCCTGGCGATGGGGCTCCCGGTCTTTGACACCCTGCTGGCGATCCTGCGGCGGTTCCGGTCAGGCCAGCAGATGGCGGTGGCCGACCGTGCGCACACGCATCACCGTCTGTTGGACCTGGGCTTGGGCCAGCGGGATGCGGTGGTGTTGCTCTACGTGGCCAGCGGCTGGCTCGGCGTCAGCGCCGTC
>JAJZWQ010000182.1 GCA_021846605.1 Bacillota bacterium
GGCGAGATCCTGGCCGAGAGCGTGGGGGCGGATTCGGTGTATGCAACCCCCGCGCAGGTGGTGAACCGAGTGGCAACCTCCGTCGCGGTGGCGCGCGTGCTCGGACTGGATCCCGCACGGGTGGAGCGTCGCCTCTCGCAGCGGCTGGCGACCGTCTGGCTGGCGCGCAAGGTCGGCACCGCCCAGGCCGTCGCCGTGCGGCGGCTGGCGCTGCCCGGGATCCACATCGTGCAGGAATCGCGCCGGATCTACCCCATGGGGATGTTCGCCGCCCAGGTCCTGGGGTTTGTCGGTATCGACAACCAGGGGCAGTCCGGCGTGGAACTCAGCTACAACCGCGCCCTGAGCGGACGCCCGGGTGCCATCGTCACGGAGACCGATGCGCGCAACCATCCCATCCCGGGAGGTATCAACCGCTACGTGCCACCGGTTCCAGGCGATACCCTGCAACTGACCCTCTCCGTGCCGCTGCAGCGGATCGTGCAGCGCGAATTGGACGCCGCGGTGGTCGCGGCGCACGGGGTCTCGGGCTACGCCATGATGATGGATCCCAGCACCGGGGGAATTCTGGCCCTGGCGGCCTGGCCGACCTTCGATCCCAACCAGGCGCGCCAGGCGGATCCCAGCCTCTGGACCGACCCCCTGATCAGCTTTGCCTTTTCACCCGGCTCCGTCTTCAAGCCGATCACTGCGGCGGCGGCCCTGCAGGAGGGGGTGGTGACGCCGCAGACGCCCTTTATGGATAGCGGCAGCCTGCGGGTGCCCGGCGCCGTGATCCACAATTTCAACCGGCGGGGGCTTGGCTCGACCACCTTCGCCATCGGCTTTCAAAAGTCGGCCAACACCATCTTTGGCCGTGTGGGTATGATGCTGGGCGTGGAACGCTTCTACCGGTACCTGACGGACTTCGGTTTCACGGGTCGCAGTGGGGTTGACCTGCCCGGCGAGGCCCGCCGGCCCAACATCCTGGTGCCGCAGGCGCGGGCCACGCCTCTGGACTTGGTGGAAGAGTCCTTTGGCCAGACGCTCGCCGTGACGCCCCTGTCGGTGTTGACCGCCATCTCCGCGATTGCCAACGGCGGCAACCTCATGTGGCCCCACATCGGGATGGCGCTGCGGGCACCGAATGGCAAGGTGATCCAGAGGATCGACCCGCGGGTGGTGCGCCGGGTGCTGAAACCGCGGATCGCGTCGCAGGTGCAGGAGTTAATGACCTCGGTGGTGGAGCAGGGCAGTGGCCGGCAGGCCAAGATCGCGTGCTACGCGGTGGCCGGCAAGACCGGGACCACCCAGAAGTATGCGGGGGGGCGGGTGGCCCAGGGCCGCTACATCGCGTCTTTTCTCGGCTTCGCCCCGGCGCACGGGGCGCGGATCGCGCTCTACGTGATGATCGACGAGCCCCAGGGCCTGTATTATGGCGGTCAGGTGGCTGCACCCGCCTTTCGGGCGATGATGGTGGATGCCCTGCGGGTCCTGCATGTTCCCCCGTCCTGCCCGCCGGGGGTGCGTCCGCTGGAGGCGGCCGCGACCAGGCCGCCGACGGTGGCGATGCCGGGCCTGGTGGGGCAGACCCCGGTGGCCGCGGAACAAGCGGCGGTCGCCGCGGGTCTATTCCTGCGGGTGGAGGGCCGCGGGGATCGCATCCTGCGCCAGGTTCCTCCGGCGGGGACGGCCGTCCAGCGTTGGTCCACCGTCCTTGCCTACACCACGGCCGCACTTGCCCTGCCCGAGGGGCACGTGACGGTGCCGGATCTGCGTGGGCTGGGATTGGGCGAGGTGGTCGCCGAACTGGGGCGCAGGGGCCTGCAGCTGGAGGCCAAGGGCAGCGGCGTCGTGGTGGGGCAGGATCCGCCCCCCGGTGGGCGGCTGCATCCAGGGGAGACGGTCCGGGTCGTGTTTGGGGCGGTGCGGGGAAGCAGGCCGGCAGCCTAGGTGGGGCGGGAAACGTCGGCCGGGAGGGGTTGTGCGGGTGCGTCTGGCCGATCTGGTGGCAGGGTTGCCGTTGCGTCTGCTGCGCGGTGACGACGCCGTGGGGGTGCGCGGTGTAGCCTACGATTCGCGTCGCGTGCGGCCGGGCGACGTCTTTTTGGCCTGGCGGGGCGCCCGCTACGACGGCCACCACTTTGTCTGCGACGCCCTGGATGCCGGCGCGGTGGCGGTCGTGGTCGAGCGGCCGGAGGCGGTGCCGGCGACCCTGCCGCCGGGCGCCGCCGCCTTGGGCACCGACGACGCCCGCGCCCTGGCCGGTCCCCTCAGCGCGCGCCTGCACGGCCACCCCACCTCCCGTTTGGTACTGGTGGGGGTGACCGGGACCAACGGCAAGACCACCACCACCTGGCTGCTGCGCGAGGTTCTGGCTCCCCTCGGGCCGGTCGGGGTGATCGGCACCGTTGCCGCCACGGTCGGCGGCCAGGCCCGCCCCGCCCGCCTCACCACACCGGAGGCGCCGGACCTGCAGACCCTGTTTGCGGAAATGGCCGCGGCCGGCGACCGTGTCTGCGCCATGGAGGTGTCCTCCGTGGCCCTCGCCCGCCGGCGGGTGGAGGCGTGCGCGTTCGACATCGCCGTCTTCACCAATTTGACGCCCGACCACCTCGGCCCGGGGGAGCACCCGGATTTCGCCCACTACCGGGATAGCAAGCGCCGCCTGTTTGCCGCGGTGGGTCGGCCGGTGCCGGGGGCGCCCCGCAAGAGCGGTCCCACCGGGGTCGCCGTCAACGTCGACGACCCTGAGGGGGAAGCGATGGCCGCCCTGGCCGCACCCGTGGTGCCGGTGTTGCGCTTTGGCTTTGGCAGCGGCGCCGAGGTGCGGGCCGAGGGCGTCGAGGTGGATCACGCCGGCACCCGCTTTTGGGTTCGGCACCCCGGTGGACGGGAGCGCTGCAACCTGCAACTGCGCGGCCGGTTCAACGCGTACAACGCTTTGGCGGCCTTCAGCGTCGGTCTGCTGTGCGGCGTCGACCCGGCGCGGGCGGCGGCGGCCCTGGGCCGTTTGGCCGGCGTGCCGGGTCGGTTGGAGCCGGTTCCCGGAAACCAGCCCTTCACCGTGCTGGTGGATTATGCCCACACGCCGGACGGCCTGGAGAACGTGCTGCGCACCGCGCGGGAGATCGCCAGCGGCCGCGTGCTGGCGGTGTTCGGTTGCGGGGGCGACCGGGACCGCGGCAAACGCCCGCTGATGGGGGCGATCGGGGTGCGCCTGGCCGACCGCGTGTGGCTGACCTCCGACAACCCGCGTTCCGAACCGCCGGCGGCCATCGTGGCCGAGATCGAGGCGGGTGCGCGGCCGGTGGCCGGAGCCTGCTACCAGGTGGAGGTGGACCGCCGCCAGGCGATCGCGGCGGCGATCGCCGCCGCCGGGCCCGGGGATGTCGTGGTCGTGGCGGGCAAGGGGCATGAGACCTATCAGGTCGTGGGCGATCACACGGTGCACTTTGACGACCGCCAGGAGGCCGGGGCCGCCCTGGCCCGGCTGGGGTATCGTTAGATGGGACCGGAACGCCTGCGGGGCGGTCCCGCCGACGGCAGCGGCCTTGGTTTGCTGCAGGACGTTGCCACGGCGGTTGGCGGGCGGGTGCTCGCGGGCGCGCCCGACCTGCAACTGGGGGCGGTGGCCGCCGACACGCGGGCGGTGCGGCCCGGGGATCTGTTTTGTGCGTTGCGGGGCGAGCGGGTCGACGCCCACCAACTGCTGGGGGAGGCCTTTGCCGCCGGTGCCGCGGCGGTCTTGGTCGACCGCCCGGCGGGCGACGTCTGGTCCCTGCCGGCGGTCCCCGCCGGGCGCGGCGTCGTGTGGGTGCCTGCGGCGGTACCGGCACTGGCGTCCCTGGCCCACCACCACCTGCGCCGGGTGCGTTCCCAGGTGCCGCTGCGGGTGACGGCGGTCACCGGCAGCGTGGGCAAGACGGGAACGCGCACCCTGATCGCCGCGGCGCTCGGGGCCGATGGTCAGCCGGTGCTGAGCCCGGAGCGCAGTTTCAACACCGAGATCACGGTGCCGCTGGTCTGCCTGCGCGCCGACGCGCAGCACCGGCAGGCGGTGCTGGAACTCGCGATGCGCGGACCCGGACAGATCGCCCAACTCGCGGCGATCTGCCAGCCGGATGTGGGTGTGCTGACGGTCATCGGCGAGAGCCATCTGGAACTGCTCGGCTCGGTGGAGGCCATCGCACGCGCCAAGGGGGAATTGCTCCAGGCCCTGGGGCCGGACGGCCTGGCGGTGCTCAACGCCGACGACCCCTGGCAGCGGCGTCTGGCGACCGGCTGCCCGGCACCGGTGTGCTGGTACGGGGAGGATGCCGCGGCGGACGTCCGCGCGGAGGAGGCGGAGGTGGATGAAGACGGCCGCTGGCGCTTCCGAGCCGTCGTCGCCGGCCGGGGTTGGTGGGTGCGCCTGAGGCTCTTGGGGCGCCATCAGATCCATGCGGCACTTGCGGCCCTGGCCTGTGCCCACCACGCGGGCGTGGACCTGCAGGCGGCGATCGCGGCCCTGGCGCGCGTGGGACCGCACCCGGGCCGCCTCGACCGCCGGCGCGCCGGCCGGCTGTGGGTGTTGGACGACGCCTTCAACGCGGCGCCGCTTTCGGTGCTGGCGGCGTTGAAGACGCTGACCACCCTCGCGCCGGCGGCCGGGCGGGCGGCGGTGCTCGGCGATATGCGCGAACTCGGCGCGGCATCGAAGCCGGGCCATCGCCAGGTGGGTGAGGCCGCGGCGGCGGCGGGTCTGGCCTTCCTGCTCGCGGTCGGCCCGCTCGCGGGCGATATCGCCAACGGAGCCCTGCGGGCCGGGATGCCGGCGGACCGGGTGCATCGGGCGGACGACGCGGTCGGAGCCCTGGATGCTCTTGGGCCGCTGTTGGCCCGGTTGCCGGATGGGGCGACCATCCTGGTGAAGGGCGCGCACGCCGTGGGTCTGGACAGGGTGGTCACGGAACTGGCGGCGCCGGATGCTCCCTAGACCGGGGGAACAACCTGCGGTCCAGAGGCGAAGGATGGGGAGGCGATCCCGGGACGATGGGCGAACTCGCACCACTGGTCGCCCTGGTGGGTGCCCTGGCACTGGTGGCCCTTGCCATGCCGGCCGGGGTGGGCTGGTTGCGGCGGCTGCACCTTTTGCAGGTGGTGCGTCGCCAGGGGCCGGCCGCCCATCTGGTCAAGGAAGGCACCCCCACCGCCGCGGGCATGCTTTGGGTGCCGGCGGCCTGTCTGGTCGCCTGGGCGGTGGCGCCCGCCGATCTGGCGGTGCTGGTCTGCCTGGCGGTGGCGGTCGGCCACGGCGCCCTCGGGTTTGCCGACGATTGGCTCAAGGTGGTGCGGCGGCGTCCCGGGGGGCTGTGGGCGAGGCACAAACTGGCGGGGCAGCTGCTGTTGGCCCTCGCCCTGGCGGGCTTCGTTCTGGCGGAGCGCCCCGAGGCCGTGGTGGCCGCGGTGCCTTTCCTGCGCCCGCACCTGCTCCTGCCGCCGCTGGCCTTTGTGGCGCTCACCCTGGTCGCGGTGCTCGGTTCGACCAACGGCACCAACTTCACCGACGGGGCCGACGGTTTGCTCGGAAGC
>JAJZWQ010000183.1 GCA_021846605.1 Bacillota bacterium
GGAGGAGGGGCGTCGGCTGGTGGACCGGGATGGCGTCGCCTTTCCCCCCGGCATCTACCTGGACGGATCGTTCTTCGGCTACGGCCGGCTCTCGGAAGGCAAGCTCCAGAAGTGGTTGCGGGAGCGGCGGGCATGAACGCACTGGTCTACGGGAGCTCTCTGGCCGCGGCCTTCCTTGGGGGCATCCTCGCGCTGTTTGCGCCCTGCTGCGTCGTGTCCCTGCTGCCGACGTTCGTGGCGGCTTCGCTCCAGCAGAAGCGCCTCCGGCTGATCGTCAGCAGCGTAGTGTACGCGGCGGGCGTGGCTGTGGTGCTCTTGCCCATCGTCCTCGGGATTGGCGCGCTCGGACAACTGCTCGGCAGCTTCCACCGCGAGGTCTTCCTCATCGTCGGACTGTTCTTGGTCGGGCTTGGACTGTACGCCCTCAGCGGCCGCGGCTTCATGCTGCCGATGCCGATGATCCGCGCCAGGGCGGGAAATGGCACCGGCGGCGTCTTCGTCCTTGGAGTGCTCTCCGGGATGGCCAGCTCCTGCTGCGCGCCCGTGCTGGTGGGCGTCGTGGCGATGTCCGCGCTGGCCTCGTCGGTCCTCGGCGCCCTCGGCCTCGGCCTGGCCTACGTCTTTGGCATGGTGTTCCCGTTGCTGGTGGCCACGCTGCTCTGGGAGAGGCTCCGCCTGGGCCAGCGGCGACTGTTCTCCGGTGGTGCGAAGCGGGTGCGCCTTGGCGGGTGGTCGCTCGCCTGGACCGACCTGGTGGCGGGCGGTATGTTCCTGCTGATGGGCGTCTTGTCCCTCTACCTGGCGGTGACGGGACAGGGCACCTATACGCCTGGCTGGCTCGTGGCGTTCAACCGCTGGGCGACGGGACAGGCGGGCGACCTGGCGACCGCGCTACGCGGTGTGCCGACCTCCCTCCAGGCCTTGGTGTTGCTCGCCTTGGCGGGGGCGGTGCTTTGGGCGGTGTATGGCGCCTGGCGGCGTCCGTCCGAGCGATGAACGGGCGCCGGGCATGGCCGCGGAGCCGGCGGGCGGGGAGCCAGGCTGGGTCCCCGGCTAAAGTGAGATCAGCGCAAAGGTGGACCACTTGTGAGTGGGACGAAGGGAACCGGGTCCGGTCCGACGCGCGGGCAGCAGTCCAAGCCGGGCCGCTACGTCCGGAGGCGCAGCGGGGGATACGGGTGGTGGTGGGGAGGACTCGGTGCCGTCGTGGCGGCGGGGATCGTCGTGCTGGTGGTGCGCGGCACGCGCCTGCCCGTCGGTACGCAAACCTTCTCCGAGCCCAACCACAAGCACGTGACCGGCGACGTCCAATACGACCGCACACCCCCCGCGGGCGGCGCGCACGCCGCGGTGTGGCTCAACTGCGGCATCTACGACCAGCCGGTCCCCAATCCGAACGCGGTGCATTCGCTGGAGCACGGCGCGGTGTGGGTGACCTACCAGCCCAGCCTGCCACAGGCAGAGGCGTCGGCACTGCAAAGTTTGGTGAAATCCAAGTACCGAGGCAGCCAGCGGTACCTGATCCTGAGTCCGTATCCGGGAGCCCCCGCCCCCATCGTGATCAGCGCCTGGGGCGCACAACTTCGCCTCCAAAGCGCGTCGGACCCGCGCCTGGCCCAGTTCATCGGCCACTTCATCGGCGGCGCCCAGGGCGGGGAATCCGGCGCACCCTGCACCAACGGTACCGGCACGCCGATAGACACCTGAGTCGCCCTGGCTGATGCGGGCCAGCAGCGGCGGGGCGAAGTCGGCGGGTCCGTAGCGGACGCGCGGGACGGTCCCAGGGGGTGGATTCCAACGGGTGTCGTGGCAGCCCGCCGGGTGCTGGCGGGGCTCTGGATCCTGGACGGCCTGCTGCAGCTCCTCCCGCGGATGTATACCATGTTCATGGTCCAGTCCGTCCTGCGGCCTCCGACCACCGGGGAACCGGACTGGCTCGCGCACCTGACGCAGGCGATCCTGGTCGCCGGTACGGAGCACCTCGTGGCATTCAACCTTGCCCTGACCGCTATACAGGTCGGGCTCGGCCTCGCGCTGTGGATCCCCGGACGCGATCACACGTGGCCATACTGGCTATCGCTGATCTGGTGCGCGGGCGTCTGGGTCTTCGGCGAGGCCTTCGGCGGGCTGTTGACCGGGCAGGCCAGTTTGGTCACCGGGGCGCCCGGCTCGGTCGCGCTCTACGCGGTGCTCACCTGGGCGGCCTGGCCGCTCCGGCGCCCAGATGACTTGGCAGGCCGCCGGCGGGGGGTGACCGCCGCCCTGGCCGCCACCTGGAGCTTGGGGGCGGTCCTGCAGGCCCTCCCCGTGTTCTTCACGGCCCCCGGGCTGTCGCAACTGTTGCTCGGCAACGTCAACAGCTATCAGCCCACATGGGTCAACGCGCTGACGCGATGGGGCGCGGCGCATCTGGCGGCGGCCCCGTTTGCCGCCAACGTGCTCCTGATTACGGCCATGGCGCTGGCCGCCGCGGGCATGTGGATAGGCGGCCGGCTGCGGGGCGTCGCGCTGCTGGCGTCGGTGGCGTTCGCCGCCCTGCTCTGGGGGTTCGGTCAGGCGTTCGGCATGCTGCTCATGGCTATGACCACCGACCCCAACACCGCGCCGCTGCTGGTGGCGTTGGCGCTGTATGCCTGGCCCTCGACCGGCGACGCGCAGGCGCACGGTGGGGCCGGTTCTTCGCTCGCCTCCGGGGGATGGCTTTGGAGCAGGCGCCGCAACGCCGCGCCGGAGGGCGAGAAGGAGGGCGCTCACGGGCAGGTGCGGTTGAGGGCCGCCAGCGCCTAACTATGCCCCGCGCACGAACTCTGGAGTCGAAGGGCGGCTGCGATGTCTGGGGACAGAGCCGGCGACCGCAGGCGGCTGCGCGTGATCCTGCTGGCGGTGCTGCTGGCGACCGCCTTCTTGGTCTTCGCATACCAGGAGCGGCTGGCGCATATCGCCGCCGTCGGCCGCCCGGCCCCGGCCTTCAGCCTCCGGGACCAGCGGGGCCAGTTGTGGAGCCTGCCAGCCGTGCGTGGCCGGGTCGTCATCCTCAACTTCTGGGCCTCGTGGTGCGAGGTCTGCCGGCATGAGGAGCCCGCCCTGGAGGCGTTCGCCGAGCGGTATGCCGGGCGGGTGACCCTGCTCGGCGTCGACTGGCGCGAACCGCAGGCGACGATCGACGCCTACCTGCAACAGTATGGGGTGACCTACCCAAACCTCCGGGACTCCGACGGCCGGGTGGCGCAGGAGTACGGGCTGACCGGGGTGCCGGAGACGTGGTTCATCGGGCCGGGCGGCGTCGCCCGGGTGCACTGGGTCGGCGAGATGACGTTCGAAGACCTGCAGGCGGCCTACGCCAAGACCACGGGGGAGTCCATCGACGCGCCGGGGGTCGGACCGGTTGCCACGGGTGGCCGGGCCGACGGGCTCGCCTGGAGCGGCGGGGTGCTCTGGGTGGCGACCAGCCAGGGGCTGTGGCGCACGGCCGACATGGGGGGACACTGGCGCGCCGCCCCTGCGAGCGCGTTGGCGAAAGGCTCCATGCAGATGGTGGCGGCGGCGGGTGATCGCCTGTACGCGGGCGGGTCCGCCGCTGGTCTCTGGACGAGCCCTGACGGCGGTCGGCAGTGGTCTCACGTTGCCCTTCCCCTCGGTGGAGGCCCGACGGCGTTGGCGCTTGGGCCGGGCGCTCCGGCCAGCGCCTGGCTCTGGCTGTCGCACACCGGACTGTTCGCCACGCAGAACGATGGGTGGTCCTGGCGTATGGTCGCGCCCGCCACGGCGTTGCCGGCGGATGCCAGTGCCTTGGCGGTCTCGACGGGCAGAACGCTGTGGGCGGCGACACCGGCCGGCGTGTACCGGTCGGTGGACGGCGGCTGGACTTGGATCGCCGCCAGCGTGTACGAGCACGTGCAGCCGGGTGCCGCCCTGACCTCACCGGTCGCGTTGGTGCGTAGTCGCACGCCCCTGGCGGCGGACGGCGTCACCATGGCCGGCGGGAAGGCCTTCTTCGCAGGCCCGCGCGGTATCTGGGGGGAGTCTGGCGCCCGGCTGTCCGGAAGCCCCGCCAGGGCGTTTGCCGCGGTCAGCGCCGACTCCGGCGGGCAAATCTGGGCGCTTGCACCCAACGGAGATCTCTACGTCAGCAGGGACGCTGGACAGACATGGAGGTGGCGGCCCTATGCTGGTCGTTCGGTGGCCAATGCGGCGTCTGACGACACGCGTCCCTCATGAACGCCGGCCTTCCGTCACGGCAGGCGACGTCAACGCGTGCTATTCCGCCGCAGTGCCGCCGGAGGATGTCACTGTGGGTTGGGCTCCACCACACACAGCACGGACCGCACCGGAAAGGCCTTGGTACGTCCCCCTTCCACCGGGGGTGTCGGCCCGGTGTTGGCCCCCCTTGGCTCCGCGCACGTGAGACGGTTGGCAGGGCGCCGCGGTTCGACCGCCAAAAGGTGGGCGCGGGCGACCAGCAGGCGGACGCGACTTTGCAACGCGCCCACCGCCCCGCCTGTCGTGTCCAGTGCGAAGTCAACCGGAACCGCCGTTGCTTGTGCTTCCGTGGCGTGCGCCGGAACGCCGGCGCAATCGTCCCGGCCCAGGAGCCGTGATTGCCGGACATCCTCCGGCGCCAAAAGACCTGCGCCGACGGCTCCGCGTGCCCGTAGCCACTTTGCCTCGGCGTTCAGCCGCACCCCATCGATCACGACAGGTCCGGCCATACCCTGGATGCGCATCCAGGCGAGGACCGCCAGGCGTGCCGGGTCTGTGCCGCGCAGCATGTCGCCCATGGCCTGCAGCGTCGCCCGGTCATAGGGGAGGCCCCGGCGGCGGGCCTCCTCCCGGCAGAGGCCGCCCAGGGAGACCCGCGCGAAGCCGTAGCCGCGGACCAACATCTCCGCCACCATGGTCTTGCCCGATCCCGCTGGTCCCGCCAGGTACAATCGCACCGGCCGCATCATCGACCCCACCTCCCGACATCGACAACCCGCACCGGGAGCGCCAGGCCGCAGGCGCCGCACCGCGGCCGGTACTCCCATTCCTCCGTGGCGAAGACAGGGTGCACCGCGTTGCCCTCGCGATCTCTCCGCTCGTAGATGGGGTGCGCGGGCCCGTACCGAGCCACCGCGCACCCCGGACACCAGGCCTCCCCGTCGGCCGTGTAGCCGACAACCTCCCAGGCCTTCACGGGCGCTCGCCATCCCAGCACGCCGGATAGAGAGCGCGCATGCTCGACCAGCAACCGGCGCCGATGACCAGGTGGTCCAGCACCGGGATGCTGAGGATGCCGCCGCAGCGCACCAGCCGGTGGGTGAGCAGGATGTCCTGCGGGCTCGGCTCGGGATCGCCGCTGGGGTGGTTGTGCGCCACGATGACCGCCGCCGCGTTGGTCAGCAGGGCCGCGGTGAAGACCGACCGCGGCTCGACCGGCACGCTGTCGATGGAGCCCAGGGCGCAGCGGTGGATCGCGTTCGGCCGGTGCTTGGTGTCCAGCAGGCAGGCCACGAAGGTCTCGGTCGGCTCGCGACGGAGCAGCGGCTCCAGGATGAGCGCCGCGT
>JAJZWQ010000184.1 GCA_021846605.1 Bacillota bacterium
GTTCGTGACCCAACTGGCCCAGTTCCAGATGCTCTCCGTGCTCCAGGGCATCCAGCAGGACGTCTCGCAACTGGTCACCGACGCGAAAGGCGGCGGCACCGCCGCCGGGAGCGGGACGGCGGCGGCCACGCCGTCCGGCGCGAGCGGCGGCTCGGCGGCGGGCAGTGGGGGGGTGCCCCCGGCATGAGTCCGGGGATGGAGCCTGTCGGTCCGGCGTCGCGGCTGCCAGAAGCGGCGCGCGCGCCCGGGACAGCCGCCCCCGGATTCGGCGCGGCCTTGGCGGCCGCCCAGTTGGCCCAGACGGGCGGGGAGTTGCGGCTATCGGCCCACGCGGCGCAGCGGCTGCGCCAGGCCGGCATCGGGACCGAGGGCCCCGGATGGGCGGCGGTGCGCCAGGCGGTGCAGCAGGTCGCCGAAAAGGGGTCGCGCCAGACCCTGGTGATCTGGCCGCCGTGCTCCCTGGTTGTGGCGGTGCCCCAACGAGTGGTGGTCACGGCCCTGACGGCCGAGCGCCTGCGGCCGGGGGCGCAGGTGGTGACGGGGATCGATAGCGCGGTGTTCGTGCCCGGTACCTAGGGACTGGACATCCGGCTGTAGCCGGGGGGATCCCGGGCCGTGGAACGACTGAAGCGGCCCAGGCGGGCAGGGACGCTCGCCGGGAACGGGCAGGCCGAGGCGGAAGTTGGGAAGGAGTGGATCGACCGTGTTGCGTTCAATGGATGACGCCGTCTCCGGGTTACAGGCCCACCAGCAATGGCTGGATGTGATCGGCAACAACATCGCCAACGTGAGCACCGCGGGGTACAAGTCCCAAGACCTGACGTTCTCGCAACTCTTTGCGCAGACCGTGCAGGGCGGCGGGGCCCCCTCGGCGACCACCGGCGGGGTCAATCCGCAGCAGATCGGACTGGGCGTCGGGATCGGTTCGGAGACCACCAACGAGAGCCAGGGGGCCCTGCAGACGACTGGCAGCCCGACGGATATGGCCATGCAGGGCAACGGCTACTTCATGCTGCAGCAGGGGACCGGCGGCACCGCCTACACCCGCGTCGGCACCTTCGGGTTTGACGCCAACGGCAACCTGGTGTCCAACGGGAACGGCGACAAGGTCGTCGGCTGGATGGCCAACGGCGTGGGCAAGCTGCCCGTGCCGAACTCGGCCAACCTGCAGGCGATCAACATCCCGCAGACCAGCACCCTCCCGCCCCAGGCGACGACCAGCGCGTCCTTTGCCGGCAATCTGGACCCGTCGACCGCGACCGGCGCACCCGGGGTCACAGTGCCCTTGACGGTCTATGACTCGCTGGGGAACCCCATCACGCTCAATGTCAACCTGCAGCGGACGTCGGCAAATAACTGGACGTGGACGGCCAGCGGGCCGGATGGCGCCACTGGCACGGGGTCCTTTGACTTCACGAGCGGCGGCGCCTTCAACGCCGTCACGACCACGGGCCAGATCCAGGTGACGCCGACCGACGGCGCCGCGGCGATGGCCATCACCCCGGATTTCAGCGGCTGCACCCAGGATGCCGGGTCCTCGACGGTCAGCCCCCAGACGCAGAACGGTTACGGCGCCGGCACCCTGCAGAGCCTGTCGGTCGACTCGTCCGGGGTCCTCACCGGCACGTATAGCAACGGCCACACCCTTACGCTCGCCCAGGTGGCGGTGGCCACCTTCCCCAACCCGCAGGGGCTTTTGCAGGGCGGCGGGGGCCTGTACCAGCAGGGCAACAACTCGGGTCTGGCTCAGGTGGGGGTGGCGGGGACCGGGGGGGCGGGCACCATCGTGGGGGGTGCACTGGAGGGCAGTAACGTCAACCTTGCCAAGCAGTTCACCGAGATGATCGCCGCCGAGCGTGGCTTTCAGGCCAACGCCCAGGTGGTGACGGTCGCCAACACGCTGCTGCAGACACTGGTGCAACTCGGCCAGTAGGGGGGACAGCGGTGCGTCGCGTCGTGCTGGGGCTGGTGGTCCTGCTGGTGCTCGTCGGCGGAGGGGCCGCGGCGTTGCACTTTCACTTGGTGCGGCTGCCCGCCTTCCTTGGGGGGCGGGCGGCGCCGCCGCGCCCGCTGCCGACGGTGGAGGTTGGCGTGCCCCAGATCACGACCAACCTGAACGGCAATTCCTCGAACTTCGCCCAGATCACGCTGACGGTGGGGCTGGCCGGACCAGGTGCGGCCAAGACGTTCAACGCCCAGATGCCGGCGATCGAGAACGCTTTGATCGCCGACGTGCGGAGCCTCAGCCTGACCCAGCTCAACGGCGCTGCGGGCATGCAGCGGCTGCGCAAGTCCGTGGCGACCTCGCTGGACGGGATTCTGGGATCGCCCAGTGCCGTGCGGGCCGTGTATTTCACGCAGTTCGTTGTGCAGTAGGGGGATGATCGGGGTGGCGGTTGGCGGCGACCTGACGGCGGAGGAACTGGAGAGCTTGCGGCACGCCGTGCGCCAGGAGGGAGTGGGCCAGGGTGACCGGGTGCACCCCCTGCTGCAAGAGGGTGCGGCGTCCCACGCCCGCCGGTATGACTTCCGCATCCCCGACAAGTTCCCCAAGGACGTGTTGCGCCAGATCGCGCATGTGCATGACAGCATGGCGCGTGCGCTCACAACAACCTTCTCGGCCAAGCTCCGGGCCACCGTCCGGGTCGAAGGGGTGACGGCCGAGCAGCGCACCTACGAGGAATGGGTGCGGGGCGCCTCCGACCCCGCGATTCTGGCGGCCTTTTCCGCCGAACCCCTGAACGGGAACGCGCTGGTCGAAATCGATCCGGTCGTCGCCTTCCCGATGTTGGACCGGCTCCTGGGTGGGACGGTCGACGGGGAAATCATGGCGCGCCCGACCACGGATATCGAGCTCACGGTGATGCAACGTGTCCTGGAACTGGTCCTGGAGGCCTGGCGCGATGCCTGGGCCCAGATCCAACCCATCCGGCCGCGGGTGCTGGGCCTGGAGACCAACCCCCTGTTCACCCAGGTGGCCAGCCCGAACGACATCGTGCTCAACGTGGGCATGCTCTGTGGCCTCGGCCGCCGTGAGGGGCGGCTGCGCCTGTGCCTGCCGTTCACCATGGTCGAGCCGCTGGTGCAGAAGCTGGCCGCGCGCCGGTGGCGCGCCGAGGTGCAGGAACGCCCCGGAAGCCGCGCGCCGGCCATCCGCCAGCAGCTGGACGACGTGCCCGTCCCGCTGGGAGTCCGGCTCGCGACGGTGCGGCTGCCCTTAGAGCACGTGCTTTCGTTGTCTCCAGGCACCCTGATCCCGCTGCATGTGCGGTCGGAGTCGCCGGCCTTGGTGGAGATCCGTGGCGCGGTCAAGCACACTGCGCGGGTCGGCCAGGCCGAGGGACACCTGGCGATCCAGGTGCTCGACCCTGAGGGGAGAGGACAGCATGCCACCCGTTAGCGTGCAGCCGGGCGGTCAGACCAGACATCGCGACGCGTGGCTGGCGGCCCTGGGCGAACGCCTGGCCCAGGCAGCCATCGACGCGTGGCCCCATGGCGGAGACGTCACGTTCGCCGGACTGGCCCTGCGCCCGCCGACCGCCGGCCCCACGGCCACGGTTGCGGTGCGTGTGGCCGGCCAACGGTCGCAGTTGCGGGCTGCCTTCGCCGCCGGCCGGGAGGAGGGGGCAGGCGACCTCCAGGACTGGTTGACCGGTGCCGCCGGTGTGCTGGCAGAACTCCTGGGCGACGTCGAACTCGTGCCCGGCGCCGTCGCTGGCGACATCCCCGAGGGTACCCCGGCGCTTGAGTTCCGGCTGGATGGCGGGGATCCGGCGTGGCTTTGGCTTCCCGGGGACCTGCTGGAGGCGGCGCTGCCGGCGGTGGAAGCCGTAGCCGACGTCGCTGCGCCACAGGTGCGGGGCGCAGCCGTGTTCCCGTCCTTGGCGGCGGGACCGGCCGCCGGTGCCGGAGAGCCGGACGCCCTGCTGGACGTGCCCCTGGTCGTGTCCGTGGAACTGGGCAGGACGGAGCGTCAGATTCGCGACATCCTCACCCTGGTGCCCGGCAGCGTGCTCGAACTGGACCGGCTGGCCGGCGACCCCCTGGATGTGCTGGTGAACGGGCGCAGGGTCGCCCGGGCCGAGGTGCTGGTCGTGGACGAGCAGTTCGCCATCCGCATCACCGAGGTCCTCAGCCCGCGTGAACGCATGGAGCCGTTGGGGTGAGCGGAGCGCAGGGCGTGGGGACGCCGGGCGTGGGGACCCTGGTCCGCGACATCCTCATCTTCGCCGCGGTGGTGCTGGCGGCGTGGCTTGCCAGCCGCGCGCTGGGGCGGCAGGCGCGCGTCGCGGCGGGCGGGCAGGGATTCACCCTTTTGGGCGCGCTCTCCCTCGGCCAGGGGCGTCAGGTGTGCGCCGTGCACATCGCGGGACGGGTCCTGATCCTCGGTCTGGGCGACAAGACCGTCTCGCTCCTGGAGGCCATCTCCGATCCCGAGCAGGTGCGCCAGTTGGTGCCCCCCGCCGCGCAGGGCGGCGGGGGGGCAAGCGGCGCCTTTGGGCAAAAGCTGGCTCAGGCCTTGGCCCGCCGGCTCCGAGGCGGGGGCGGTCCGGATGCGTAATCGGCGCTGGGGCATCGCGGGCGGGGTAGCGGTGGCCGCCGCCCTTTTCGGGGGCGGTGTGGCCCGGGCGGCGTCTGTGACGCTGCCCGGGGTCACGATCGGCCTGTCGGGCACCGGCTCCGGCCCGGGGCAGGTCGCAACCAGCCTGGACATCCTGCTGGCCCTTACCGTGTTGTCACTGGCGCCGGCGATCCTGCTGCTCATGACCTCGTTCACGCGCATCGTCGTGGTGCTCGGGTTTGCCCGCAGCGCGCTGGGCAGCTCGCAGCTGCCCCCCAATCAGGTGTTGGTGGGGTTGGCCCTGTTCCTGACCCTGTTCGTGATGAGCCCCACGATTCAGCAGATCTACACGACCGCCTGGAAGCCGTACGCCGCCGGCTCCCTCTCCCTGCCCTCGGCTTTGGCCACCGCCGAGAAGCCCCTGGAGGCCTTCATGTTGCGGCAGACCCGCACCCAGGACATCAGCCTGTTTGAATCCCTAGAACAACGAGAAACACAGGCGGTGGCCGCTGCTAGTGGGACAGCGGCGGGCACGACGGCGAGCGGTGGGGCGGCGGGCACGGGTACCACCGCGGCCCAGGGGGCCAGCGCCACACCACCGGGGCTCCAGATCCTCCTGCCGGCGTTCGTGGTCAGCGAACTCCGGACCGCCTTCGAGATGGGGTTCATTCTCTATGTGCCATTCATGGTGATCGACCTGGTCGTGGCCAGCACCCTGATGGCCATGGGCATGGTCATGCTGCCGCCGATGCTGATTTCCCTGCCCTTCAAGATCCTGCTCTTCGTGCTGGTGGACGGTTGGTCGCTCCTGGTGCAGTCCCTGGTCCTGAGCTTCCGGTGAGGGGGGGATGGCGATGACGGAGGGCCTGGTGCTGACGATCGCCCAGGAGGCTGTCTGGCTGATGCTCAAGCTGGCGGGCCCCATCCTTGGCCTGGGGTTGGCCGTCGGTCTGGTCGTCAGCCTCAT
>JAJZWQ010000018.1 GCA_021846605.1 Bacillota bacterium
CGCGCAAGCGGTCGGAAACAAAAGGCTATGAGGAGAGGAACGGTGCCCGAGGTCAATGGAGGCACGCTGGAGGCGGACTGCAGGAATCCGTCCCGGCCGGCCCGTGGCGTTGACGTGGACGCTGTAGCGCCCGTGATGGTAGCGCGTAAGTTCGTCATGCCCGGCCGATCGACGGGATCGGCGGGCGGAAGCTCCAGGGCTCGGCGGCATCACTGCTTCCAGGGTCCGTGCGCGCAGGAACTGGCTGGCCGTGACGCAGTCGGCGCACTGGCAGCCGAGCGTCCACCTCCTGCCGGTGCTTCGGCGGGCTGAGGCCAGGTCGCCTCCGAAAGCCGCGGCGGAAGAGGTCCTGCTGGGGTCCCTGATGCGCCCGCTTGGAAAGGCGCCAAGCCACGCGCCCACCGCGTCGGGGCGGTTGGGGAAGCCGGTACGCGCTCCCGTCCGCCAGCGCGCCAACCCGCGCAGGTTGGCACCCGTCGGATTCTTGGTGGCCCGTATCCCTCGCGGCGGCAGCCCCACCGCCCCCGCCGACAAACCCTGGTCCAACCGGGGCGGCACCGTCGCGGGCCGGGACCACCAGAGCCCCCGGCCCGCGGCAGGGGCACCTTCGGCGCGCGGTCGCCGCCCCCTAGGGTTCGGCTGTCGGCTCGGCGTCCACATGGTTGCTGGACGGGATCGTGCTTGAAAGGATCGCCGCCCGCAGGGTGTCCCCGCGCAATCCGACGCGCAGGGCCTCCAAGGAGAGGGCGTCGGCCACCTGCACGTTCCCCAGGTTCACGTTGGTACCAAAGCGCAGGATCAGGTCCTGCTGCTGGTTCTTGAGCGGTGCCTCCCAGATGAGGCGGCTGGGATCGTCCACCGCCTGGGCCAGGTTCTCCATCTCGGACTCGTCGATCGAGCCGTCGTCGCGGTAGATCACGACGCCCTTCCCCGACTCCCGTCCCTCGACGATGACCTTCCATGCACCGTGTTCGAGGTCGGCCAGGAGCTGTTGGCGAATGTTGCTGTTCGGCACGCGGTCGGCCGGATGCTTCTTGCCGACCTCGGTCAGCACGATCATCCCGTGCCGCTGCGCCAACTCCATCAGCTGGTAGCGTGTGTGCGCCGACATCTGGATCGTGCCGTCGGAGACCTCGATGGCCCCGAACCCGAGGTCTGCGGCGCGGGCGATAAACTCCCGCCCCTTGCCCTGGACCACGGCGACCTCCAGGAAGGTGCCCCCCGGGTAGACGGTCACGCCGACCTGGGCGGCCGCCTCGATCTTGGCCCGCAGCAGGCGCTCCGAATAGAAGGCCGTGGTACCGAAAGCGAGCTTGAACAGGTCCATATACGGACCGGCCAGTTCGAGCAGGTCCCGTGTCGTGCCCAGCCCCAGTCCCTTGTCGATGACCATCGTCAGCCCGCGCTCCCGGGGCTTGACGGTCCTCCCGAGAATGGGGAACGGGCAAACCCCGTCCCAGGCCCCGCCGAAGCCGTCGCGTCCCCGGGCGTCCATCTCGCCGTCCGTCACGGCGTCCCCTCCTCCGTCTTAATGCGTGCCCGGCAGCGTATGTCGCCCCCGCCAGGGGGGTTCCCCGGCATGTCAGGGACTTGCGGGACATAGGCAACCCCGGAGCTGCCTGCCGGGGGGCCAGGAGGGATCGCGGTGCGGGATGCGGTGGTGGTCCTCTCCATCTGTTTACTGCTGGGCCTCATCGGGCGCAACACCCTAATCGCGGCGGCTTCGGCGTGCCTGCTCTGCCTGGCGCTGGCCCGGATGGAGCCGGCGGTACGCTGGTTGGCCACCAACGGGACGACGCTCGGCATCTTCGTCCTGCTGGTCAGCCTCCTGGCGCCGGTCGCCGCAGGCCGGGTGACGCTCCGGGGCTTTGGCGGGGAGCTGCTCCGGCCTTCCGGCCTCATCGCCCTGGGGGTGGCGGCGGTCGCCGCCTACTTCGGTCGTGGCGGGGTGGCGTACCTGCAGCAGTATCCCACGGCCCTGGTGGGTCTCATTGTCGGTTCCGTGCTTGGCACTGTACTGCTGCGTGGCGTCCCCACCGGCCCCCTGATCGCCGCCGGCATCACCGCGCTCGTCCTTGAAGCGCTCCACCTCCGTTGATCCCCTGGGTGCCCTCCCGCGGAGCGGGCGGCAGCAGCCGGGTGCCGCGCAGCTAGCGCCCGCGCTCCTGCAGATCCTGGTTCAGGGCCGTCAGGCGGTGTCCCAGCGCCTCGATCTCCTGTTCGGCCAGGCCCAGGAAGAACCGCAGCCGCTCCTCGTCTTCGCCCTGGCCACCGGCCAGGAGCTTGCGGCACTCGCGGTAGATATCCAACTGCTGGTCGATGCGGGCGCGCAGGCCGCGCATGCGCCCCTCCAGGCTGGATGCCTCTTCGCCCTCGCCGATGTCCAGGTAGCTGTCGATGAGCAGGGGCTCCAACCAGGCCGCCTCGGCAGCGTCGTCGAGCATGACGCGCACGCAGATGGGCTCGTCGTTCTCGGCCAGGGCCGAGACGACGGCGCCCGGCAGCGGCACCGGCACCTGGTGCACGGTGGCGTCGAAGGTGGAGCCGGGCCAGAGCGTGCGCCGCCCCGCGGATAGCGAGATGGCGACCGGTGCCCCCTGCAGATTGCGCACGAAGTGGACGCGGGAGAGGTTGCCGGCGAGAAAGCCGAGCAGAAATGCCAGTTCCGGCGCCTGCGGCAGGTGGCGGCCCACCCGTATCAGGGCCTCCAGCTTGGTGCGCAACTCGGCCAACGCCGTCGCCTCCTGTCTGCGCACCGCTTCGTGGCGCAGGTCGTGCTATTGTATCACCGGCTGTCCCGCCCGGAGACAACACCGCATAGCGGCTGTGGGAGAGGAGAGGCGATCGGTGCGCATCGGCGCCCACCTGAGTATCAGCAAAGGCCTGGTCACAGCGGGCCAGGATACGCGCGCGATCGGTGGTGATACCTTTGGCTTTCACACGCGCAACCCGCGGGGCGGAGCGGCGCGGCAAATCGGGGAAGACGAGATCGGCGCGTGGCGGGAGTTCCAGGCCGAAACAGGCCTTACGGGGCCGGTCGGCCACCTCCCGTATGTGGTGAACCTCGGGTCAGACCGCGACATCTGGGAGTTCGGCGTGCGGGTCGTCGGCGAGGACCTGGTGCGCTGTCACGCCTTCGGGGCCGAGGCCATCGTCCTCCACCCCGGGCACGCCGCCGCGGGCACCGAGCGGGGGCGCGTGCTGGAGCGCGTGGCCGACGGCGTGCGCCGGGCGCTGGCGCAGGCTGGCGAGGAGCGCTGCACCCTGCTTTTGGAGGGCATGGCCGGCCAGACCGGGGAGATCGGCGCCACGCCGGAGGAGTTGGGGGCCATCATCGAGCTCTGCGGCAGACCTGAGGGGCTCGGGGTCTGCCTGGACTCCTGCCACCTCTTTGCCGCCGGCTGGGATATCCGGACCGCCACGGGCGTCGCCGCCATGCTGGCGGCGTACTCGGCCGCCTGCGGCCGGGAACGCATCGGGGCGCTGCACCTCAACGATAGCAAGTTCGGCCTGGGCAGCCACCGCGACCGGCACGAACGCATCGGCCGGGGGGAGTTCGGCGCCGACGGACTTGGGGCGCTCCTGCGCGACCCCTTCATCGCCACGCTGCCGATCATCATCGAGACCCCCGTCGATCCGCCCAAACTCTACGCCGAGGAGATCGCCGCGGCACGGGCCCTGGCCGCCGGGGAGGACGAAACATGCGCTGGGTAACGCGGGTCCGGGTCGACGGCATCGCGGCGGCCCATCACCTTCCGGGCTATCCGGGGGACTGCGCCCGCCCCCACGGACACAACTGGTGCCTGGAGGCCGAGATCGGCGCCGAGAGCCTCCACGAGGACATGGTGGTGGACTTCGCGCTCGTCAAGGGCTTCTTCAAGGCCCTGGACCATACCGATCTCAACGAGGACCCGGAGATCTGCCAGGGGGGCCACCGCCCGACCGCCGAGCGCCTGGCCGAGGTTATGGCCGCGCGCCTGCAGGCGCGCCTGGACGCGCTCCCCAACCGTCCGCGCCTCCTGGCGGTGGCGGTGCGCGAGACCGAGCGCAACGAGGTCACCCTCCACCTGTGAGCACGGATGCGAGCAAGCTGGCGGTCATGGAGATCTTCGGCCCGACGGTGCAGGGCGAGGGCCGGCAGATCGGGCTGAAAACGCTTTTCGTGCGTCTGGCCGGCTGTGACTGGGCGTGCGCCTGGTGCGACTCGGCCTTCACGTGGCGCCCGGGCGAGATCGCACCGGTCGAACGCCTCACCCCGGCCGAGATCCTCGCCCGTCTGCGCGCCCTGGACCCCGGGTGCCGGCGTCTTACCATCTCCGGGGGCAATCCGGCCCTCCAGGACTGCGGGCCCCTGCTGGCGGGGTCCCACGCCGCGGGTCTCGCCGTGCACCTGGAGACCCAGGGCAGCCGCGCGCCAGGCTGGCTGGCCGCAGCCGATTCGGTCACGATCTCCCCCAAGGGTCCCAGTTCCGGCATGGCCGCCGATTGGGCGGGCCTGGCCGCCACGCTTGCCGTCGCCCGGGACCCGGAGTTGAAGGTCGTGGTCTTCGACGATGCGGACTACCGTTTCGCAGTGGAGGTCCGCCGTCGCCATGGCGACATCCCGCTCACCCTGCAGATCGGCAACCGGGTGGGCCAGGACGACGCCGCAGGCCTCCTGGAGCGCCAGCGCCTCCTCACCGAGCGGGTCCTGGCCGATCGAAGCTGGGGCGACGTCCGGATCCTGCCGCAGTTGCACGTGCTCCTTTGGGGCAACCGCCGCGGCGTCTGAAAGGGGGAAGGGCGCGGCCGGCCTCAGCCGGTGCGCGCCATGCGGGAATGCCGAGGGCCCTGGTGCTCCACTCTGGAGGCCTGGACTCCACCGTCTGTCTGGGACTGGCCCTGCGCGAGGGGTATGAGGCCTGGACGCTCTCGTTTGACTATGGCCAGCGCCACGCGGCGGAGTTGGCGGCGGCACGCGCCGTCGCCGATGCCATGGGGGTGCCGGCCGCGCGGCGGCGCGTGCTGCCCCTGCAGGAGATCTTCTCCGGATCGGCCCTGACCGGTGACGCATCGGTACCGCTGGATCGCAGCGCCCAGGAAATCGGCGCCGGCATCCCGGCGACCTATGTGCCGGCGCGGAACCTGGTCTTCCTGAGCCTGGCAACGGCCCTGGCCGAACCGCTGGGCTGCCGGGATCTCTTCATCGGGGTCAACGCACTGGATTATTCCGGCTACCCGGACTGCCGACCGGAGTTCATCGCGGCCTTCCAGGCCGCCGCGCGACTGGGCACGGCCACCCCACTCCTGGTCCACACCCCCTTGGTCGCCAAGACCAAGGCGGAGATCGCCCGCGTCGGCCATGACCTCGGCCTGCCGCTGGCGCTGACGCTCTCCTGTTACCTAGGCCTGCGCCCGGCGTGCGGGCGCTGCGACGCCTGCCAACTCCGCCGCAAGGGCTTCACCGAGGCTGGACTGGCGGATCCCCTGCCCTACGCCATCCCGTGACGGTTGGGCGTCGTTGCCGATCAAGGTGCGGCGGGTGGGCGAAGGGTGAACGCCACCCCACGGTACGGTTCGGGGTGCGTGCCCCACGGCTTCCCACGCCAAAGGGGCTTGGGCAAGCGCCCGCCCGGAGGCAGGGCCCCCTCGTCATCCGCTCGTCCGCTTCTGGCACACACCGTCTTCGGTGCCCAAGCCGCTTGTACCGGTACAACACAGCGCTTTGGCGAGGCGTTCACGCGCGCGCGGCGGATGCGCCCGCATCTGCCAACGCGCCAGCAAGGCTATACCTCGGCCCGAGCGCGCGCCCGGGCGTGCCGATCCAGGACCGCCTTGCGCAAGCGCAGAGAGCGGGGCGTCACCTCGACCAGTTCGTCGCTGGCGATGAACGCCAGCGCCCCCTCCAGGGAAAGCTCCCGCGGCGGCACCAGCTTAATCTCCTCCTCGCCGGTGCTGGAGCGCATGTTGGTGAGGTGCTTCTTCTTGCAGACGTTGATCTCAAGGTCGCCGTCCCGGGCACTCTCGCCGATCACCTGCCCCGCATAGACCGGCACGCCGGCTCCCAGAAAGAGCGTGCCTCGCTGTTCGGCGTTCTCCAGCGCGTAGGCGGTGGTCATGCCGGGCTCCCAGGCCACCAGGCTCCCGCGGGCGCGGCCGGGCATGGAACCCCGGAAGGGCCCGTACCCCGCGAACGTGTGGCTCATGACGCCGTAGCCGCGGGTCATCGTCTGGAAGTCCGAAGCGAAACCCACCAGCCCCCGGGCCGGCGCCAGGAAGGTCAGACGGACCCGCCCGTCGCCCTCAGGGGTCATGGAGCGCAGTTCGGCACGGCGGCTCCCCAGGGCTTCCATGACCGGTCCCACCCCGGCTTCGGGTACGTCGCAGACCAGGTCCTCCAACGGCTCCTCCGGGCCATGCGGGCCATCGCGCAGGATAACCTCCGGCCGGGAGACCTGCAATTCGTAGCCCTCGCGCCGCATCGTCTCGATCAGGATGGACAGGTGCAACTCGCCGCGCCCGCGCACGGTGAAGGCGTCCGGGCTAACGGTGTCCTCGACCTCCAGCCCTACGTTATGTTCGGCCTCGCGCCAGAGCCGCGCCCGCAACTGGCGCGAGGTGACGAACTGGCCCTCGCGCCCGGAGAACGGTGACGTATTGACGGCGAACGTCATGGTGAGCGTCGGCGGATCCACGTGCAGCGGCTGCAGCGGCGCGGGAGCGGTGGCGCTGGTGACGGTGTCCCCGACGCTGAGGTCGGGGATGCCGGCGATGGCCACGATATCTCCGGCGGGCAGGTCTGTGGCCGGCACCCGCCGCAGGTTCTCGAAGGTGTAGACCTGGGCGGCGCGCGCCGGCCGCAGGCTCGCGCCGAGCCCGTGGATCGCGGCCACGGGCTCGCCGGCCACCAGCCGTCCCTGGCGGATGCGGCCGATGCCGATGCGTCCGACGTACTCGTCATAGTCCAACGTGGTGATCAGCAGTTGCAGCGGGCCTGTGGCGTCGCCGGTCGGCGGCGGCACGTGCGCGGCGATCGCATCCAGCAGGGGCAGAATGCTGGCGGCCTCGCCCGGCCCGGGCATCGCCGCGGGCACCTCGGTCCAGGCCGCGCCCAGCCGGCCGGAGGCGTACACGGTCGGGAATTCCAACTGATCGTCATTGGCCCCCAAGGCGAAGAAGAGCTCGATCACGCCGTCGATCGTGCGCATCGGGTCGGCACCTGGCCGGTCGAGTTTGTTCACGACCAGGATGGGCCGGATATGGTTGGCCAGGGCCTTCTGCAGCACGAAGCGGGTCTGGGGCATGGGACCTTCGACGGCGTCGACGACTAGGAGCGCCCCGTCCACCATGGAGAGGATGCGCTCGACCTCCCCACCGAAATCGGCGTGGCCCGGCGTATCCACGATGTTGATCTTGCAGCCGCCATAAAACACGGCCGTGTTCTTGGCCAGGATCGTGATGCCCCGTTCTCGTTCAAGGGCGTTGCTGTCCAGTACGCGCTCGGAGACCTGCTGGTTGGCGCGGAAGACGCCGGTCTGACGCAGGATGGCGTCCACCAGCGTGGTCTTCCCGTGGTCCACGTGCGCGATGATGGCCACGTTGCGGATTTGGCCCGCGGTCAACCCCGATTCCGGTTCGCCCACGCGTCCCTTCCCCCTCGCCCCGGTGCGTGACCGGGCACTCCGGGAGTGTATCCGCCGCGCGGCCGACGGGCAACTGCGTTCGCATGCGCGCCACTCCGCCGCCCGCAACCCCGCTGTTGCACTTTTCCCGCCACGGCATTGACACCCGCACCCCGCGGCCGCGATCATAGGTCACGCATGACATAGGTCTCTCCGACCTAAAGGGAGAGCGGCGATGGCCACCGAGATCCTGATCCTGGGGCGCCTGCTGCGCGGGCCCCGGCACGGCTACGAGATCCGGCAGGCGTTGGAACGTTCGCTGGGTGGACTGGTGCGCATGACCAACAGCCAGATCTACCCGACCCTCCAGTCCCTGGAGGAGATGGGCGCGCTCGAGCGCAGCGTGGAGCGCCAGGAGGGCAGACCGGACCGCCACCGCTACGCCATCACGCCTCGGGGGCACGCGATCCTGCACGACATGGTCTGCGACCTCCCCGAGGCGAAGGCGCGCCGCGACGTGGAGTTCTACGTGCGGGTCGCCTTCTTCCGGCTCCTGTCCCCGGAGGAGCGGCTCCGGCTCCTGCAGACCCGCCGTCAGGTGCTCCTGGCGCGCCGGGAGAACGTAGCCACCTGGGGCGAGCGTGGGGCCGTGGAGCCCGAGGACTTCCTGGCAGACCTCGGCGCCCTGCGGGCCGAGATGTTTGACGTCGAGTTGCGCTGGCTGGACCGCTGGATGGGTCGCGCGGAGGCGGCGGGGGGACCAGATCCGGTTGAACCCTTGCGACCCTCTAGGGAAGGCGGGGAAACCACATGAGCGCCTCCGAACCGCAGGGCAGCAGCATTCGCAACCGCACCTGGGCCCCGTTAACGCTCGTCGGGATCGCGGTGTACGTCGCACTGGACATCATCCTTCAACTCCTGCCCCCCCACTACAGCCCGATCCGCCAGGCCGAGAGTGACCTCGGCGTCGGGCCCTATGGCTGGCTGATGTCCGTGAACTTCGTTTTGCGCGGGGCCCTCACGGCCACGGCCGCCACGGCCATCGCCACGGCCTTCCCGCCTGCCGCCCAGCCCCGGTTCGGGCTCATCCTGCTTTGGGTCTTCGGAGTCTGCTCGGCGCTGCTGGCCTTCTTCCCGACGGATATTCTTGATGACCGCAGGCTCGTGCCCCACCCGGTCGCCACCGTGCACGGTGAGATCCACCTGCTTTTGGCCCTGATCGCCTTTGTCGCCGCGCCCCTGGGGGCGCTCCTCATCTCCTTCACCCTCCAGCGCGCGCCCCAACTGGCCCCCGCCCGGACAGCAGCGGTCGCGCTCGCCGTCGCCTCGGCGTTCTCCCTGCTGCTCCTGCGGGTGTTTGCGCGCCACCACGCCGGTGGGCTCGACGAGCGCATCTTCCTGGCTTGCGTGCTGGCCTGGCTCGCGATCCTGGCCGTGCGCACATGCCGCGCGCGTGCGCCAGCATGACCGGCCCGCCTGCCAGCCCGACCGAGCAGTGAATCGACGGGGAGCCGCGGGCGGGCGGCAGCTCGGGACAGTCGATGTGCGGCGGAATCCCGAAGGATTCCGCCGCGCGGGCCAGGCCGCGCTCCTCCGGGACAGCGCACCGCCAGGTCGCCGACCTCGTATTGCACGATCTCGAATCGGGACGGCCATCGCGTCCAACGCCCCCGCGCGCGCTCCAATGCATGTCCCGGACCCGGGGCTTGCCTGCGCACAGGCCTCAGGAGCATGCATGCGGTCTCCGGTTGCCAGCGGCAACGGTCGGCACTGCGAGAGGCGACCCGCTGACATAGTGCGGCAGGCCTCGCCCGCGCGGGCCACCAAGTCCCCGCGGCCCGCCTGCCCCCTGCTTCCGACTTCTCCGCTCGTGACCGGATCTCCCCCGCCCCCGCTCTCCTCCACGGCCGCACCGGCGGACGTGATTTTGGTCCGATGAACCCCTTGTCTGGGCTAGGCGCGTTGGCTCCGATCGCGCTCTTGGCGCACCTGTTCCCCAAGGTGCCCTCTGGGCGCCGTGCTGCCCGCGCCTCAAAATTGGGAGGGGGGTGGGGTGCCGCCTCTGCCCTTTGGGGGGCCGCCTACCGCGTCGAGGCACCGACCGCGTGGAACTCGCGCCCCGCCCGCACCTCCCGTACATACCCCGTGCGCACCACGAAGTCGCCGAAGCGCTCGCCGGGCTGCCTTCGGCTGGCGAAGTGCGCCAGGATCGGGCGCAGGCTCGCCAGGATCTCGGCCTCGCCAATGTTCTCCCGGTAGAGGCAGTTGAGGCGGTCACCGCAAAAGCCGGCCCCCAGGTAGAGGTTGTAGTGGCCGGGGGCCTTGCCGGTCAGGCCGATCTCCCCCAGATACGGCCGCGAGCAGCCGTTGGGGCAGCCGCTCATGCGCACGCTGATCTCCGTGTCGGCCAGCCCCACCTCCGCCAGCAAGCCCTCCAGTTTGGCAAGGAGTGCGGGAAGGTAGCGCTCGGCCTCCGCCATCGCCAGGCCGCAGGTCGGCAGGGCCACGCAGGCCATGGCCGCGCGGCGCAGCGGCAACTGCCCCCCCGGCAGCAGGCCCCCCTGCGACGCCAGTTCCTCGATCCGCTGCTTGCCACGGGCCGGGACGCCGCAGACCATCAGGTTCTGGTTGGGGGTCAGGCGGAAGTCGCCGCCGTGGATCGCGGCGATCGCGCCCAGAGCGTCCAGTTGGGGCGCGTCCAGGCGCCCGTTCTCCACGAAGAGGGTGAGGTGGTGGCGGCCATCGCTCCCCCGCACCCAGCCCCACTGGTCGCCGCTGGCGGTGAAGGCATAGGGGCGGCAGGGAGCGAGGCCAAAACCGAGGCGCTCGTGCAACTCGCCCACAAACCACTGTAGGCCGCGATCGTCGATCGTGTACTTCAGGCGCGCGTGCTTGCGGTTGCTGCGGTCCCCGAAGTCTCGCTGGATCGTGAGCACACCCTCAGCTACGGCGATCAGTTGCTCGGGCGCGCAACAGCCGATCACCTGGCCCAGGTTGGGGTAGGTGGCGGGCTCGCCGTAGGTCATCCCCATCCCGCCCCCGACCACGACATTGAAGCCGACCAGACGGTCGTCCTCGGCGATGGCGATCAGGCCCAGGTCCTGCGTGAAGACGTCGACATCGTTGCTGGGTGGGATGGCGACGCCGATCTTGAACTTGCGCGGCATGTAGGTCGGACCATAGAGGGGCTCGTGGTCTCCGCCGGCGACCTTCTCGCCCTCCAGCCAGATCTCGTGGTAGGCGGTCGTCCGCGGGAGGAGGTGTGCGCTCAGCCGGCTGGCCCACGCGAAGACCTGCCCGTGCACCGCGGAGGTGTCCGGGTTGGGGTGGCACATGACGTTGCGATTCACGTCGCCGCAGGCCCCCAGCGTGGTCAGGAGCGCGCGGTTGATCTCGGCGATCGTCTCCTGCAGATCCCACTTCAGCACGCCGTGGAGTTGAAGCGACTGGCGGCTGGTGAGGCGGAGGGTGCCCCCGGCGTACCGGCGCGCGAGCGCATCCAGGGCCAGCCACTGCCGCGGCTCCAGGACGCCGCCGGCCGAGCGTACGCGGATCATGAAGCCGTACGCCGGTTCCAGCTTGGACCGGCGGCGCTCGTCGCGCACATCGCGGTCGTCCTGCTGGTAGGTGCCGTGGAACTTCAATAGTTGGGTGTCGGCCGCGCGCACCGACGCCGTCAGCGCGTCGGCCAACCCCTCCCGGATCGTGCCGCGCAGGAAATCGCTGTCGGCCTTGATGCGTTCGACCTCGCTCGGCTGCCCCGCCACCGCCATCCCCCCTAGTACACGTCTTTCTGGTAGCGCCGCTCGCTGCGCATCTTGGCCAGGTAGGCGCTGGCCTGGTCGGGGCTGCGCCCCCCCTCCCGCGTCAGGACCTGCAGGAGCGCCTCGTGCACATCTGGGGCCATCCGCTGCTCGTCGCCGCAGACATAGACGTGCGCGCCCTCCTCCAGCCAGCGGTAGACCTCGCGGGCGTGCTCCAGGAGCCGATGCTGCACGTACAGCTTCCGCGGCCCGTCCCGGGAGAAGGCGACGTCTAGGTGGGTCAGCTGCCCCGACTCCAAGGCGCCCAGCCACTCCGCCTGATACAGGAAGTCGGTGCGGAAGTGACGGTCCCCGAACACCAGCCAGCTGGGACCCGCCCCGCCGTGCTCCGCCCGCTCCTGGACGAACGCGCGGAAGGGCGCCACCCCAGTCCCCGGACCGACCATGAGGATCGGCGTGGCGGGGTCGGCCGGCAGGCGAAAGTTCTCGTTGGCCTGGACGAACACCGGCACCCGCTCCCCCACCCCACGGTCGGCCAGGTGGTGGGTGCACACACCCAAACGGCGACGGCCGCGGCGCTCGGCCGCCACCAGCCGCACCGTGAGGTGCGCCTCGTCCAGCGTGGCCGCCCGCGAACTGGCCAGCGAGTACAGGCGCGGGGGCAGGGGGCGCAGCGTGCCCACGAACTCGGGGGCCGGCACGCCGCGCAGCCGGAAGTCGGAGACCAAGTCGATGAGGTCGGCGCCCTCGAGGTAGGCACGCAACTCCTCCGCCCGCTCAACCCGCAGGAGCGCCGCCAGAGCCGGCGCCCCGGTCAGAGCGCAGACCTTCTCCAGCAGGGGCTTGGTCAGGACGGTGATCTCGTACCGGCGCCGCAGAGCGTCGCGCAGGACGAGCCCCTCGGACAGGGACAGGTCCGGATCCCAGCCCGCGGTCTCCATCAGGGCTGAGACGACCTCGGGCCGGTTCTCGGGATATACGCCCAGGGAGTCCCCCGGCTCCCAGCCCAACCCGGAGTCGGCCAGCCGCAACTCGATATGCCGCGTGGACCGCCCCGCACCGCGCCCGTGCAACTCCACGTGCCCGCAGACCTCAGCGACAAAGGGCTTCTCGCGGGAGTAGGCGGGCGCCGTCGCCGCCCGCGCGACCGTCGCGATCGCAAGGACCCGGCCGGCATGCGCCGGGGCGGCGCCCTCCTGGCCCAGCGCGGCGACCACCGCCTCCATCCAGGTTTCGGCGGCCTGGGAAAAGTCCAGGTCACAGTCGCAGCGGGGCACCAGCCGCGTCGCGCCCAACTCGGCCAGGCGGTCGTCCAGGTCGCGGCCAACTTTGCAGAAGAACTCGTAGGAACTGTCGCCCAAGGCCAGCACGCTGTAGCGCAACTGTTCCAACCGTGGCGCCTTGCCGCTGGCCACGAATTCACAGAAGGAGACCGCGTTGTCCGGAGGAGCCCCCTCGCCCTGGGTGCTGGCGACCAGAAGCAGCCGTTGGGCTGTGCGCAGGTCGCGCAGCGAATACCGATCCATCGCCATGGCGTCTGCCGCTACCCCGGCCGCCTGCAGGCGCATCGCCACTTCTCCGGCGATACCCTGAGCGTTCCCGGTCTGGGACCCGTAGAGCACCCGCACGGTCGGGCCGCCTGGCGCGGGCGCCAGCCCCCCCCACGGGGCCAGCGCCGCGGTCCCGGACGCCGCCTGCCAGCCGGCCAGATAGCCGCTCAGCCAAAGGCGCTGCGCACCGGTCAGGGTGGGCGCAAGCCGACCGACGAGGTCCGCCTGTTCGGCGGAGAGGGGGCTTGGGAACGTCCCCTCCCCGGCCGGCGGCGTCGACCGTTGGTGTGTGGCGACCGCTTCGGGCACCTGGCAACTCCCCCGTTTGGCACGTGTCGGCAGGGATGGCAAACCACTGTATCCGCCCGGTTACGAGGATATAGCATCGCATCGGGGGGCCGTCAAGCGGCCGGCGGGCGCAGGGGCGCGGCGCAGGCGTGCGCACGGGGGGGCGCACGGGGGGGCGCACGGTTGCCCGGACGCCCGCTTCTGCCATCGCTCCACATCCCCGACGAGGTCGCGGGTGGCCAGTCGCCGCAGGTCCCGACCGATGCGCCTGGCCACCGCGTGAAGCTGGTGCCCATCCGCACGAGGGTGTCCCGACGATCAGGCGGAGTTGGGACGGTTGGCCAACCGGATCGTGAGTCGTACGCCCCGCGTTTGGGGCTATCCGGCCTGGCCGGCGACCCAGCCGTTGCTCGGTGCGGCGTGGGGGGAAACGGCATGCGCAACTCCCCCGGGGCGGCAACGCCACAGCCCCGCAGCGCGTTCGCAGGGCAGATCGCGCGCAAGACGTGCGGCCGCGCACTTCCGTGCGCCAGGTGGGTGTAGGGAGGGCCCCCCCCTGAGCGAGAGCCTGGGACCGGACGGCCTGTTCCGCAGACACCCGACAGCGATGGACTTACTCGCTGCTCAAGGCGCCAATACATGCCACACGGGCACTCAAGCGTTCCGCCGCCTGCCCGCCAACTCCGGGGCGTCCGGTGGGGATGGACTGTCTGGGCCGGTGGGCGCATATGTCCAGGCCGAGGCGGTGGCCGGCGTGTGGGTATTCAGCTTTAGCTCTCGGGCGCGGCGGCGCGTGGCCCAGGTGGCTGTGGCCGGGCTCCTGTTGGTGCTGCTCCGCTGGGCCGTGCACGGCGACGCCACCGGCTTGGCCGCGGGCGCCCCCTCCGTACTCGCGCAGGTCCCTGTCCAGGAACATCTGGTCGCCCTCACGTTCGCCCTGCCCGCCGGAACGCCAGCGGGCCCGGCCCTGACGGCCGCCCTCACGCGGGCCGAAACCCCGGTGACGGTGTTCGCAGCCTCCGCGTTCGCCTCCGGGCACGCGGCGGTGCTGCGCGCGCTCGTGCAGGCGGGAACCGAGGTCGACGCCCTGGCCGCTTCCGGCCGGCAGGTTCCGGCCAGCTGGGCGGCAGGCGTGCGCGCTGCCACCGGCGTCCAGCCCCTGTTCATCCAAGCCCTCACCACGCGGCCTCCGTCCGCCCTGCTCCATGCCAGCGCGCGGGCGGGATTGGAAGTCGTGACCTGGTCGCGCGCGCCCGCGTCGATTGCCGGTCTGCGGGCGGCCCTGAGTCCCGGTGCCATCGTCAAGCTGCCCGTGGACGCCGAGACGATTGCCGCGCTCCCCGGGGTGGCCGCGCTGCTCCAGGCCGCTGGGTACACCCCGGTGACGCTGGCGGAGTTGGTCGCCGTCAGTGAGGGAGCCCAGGGCCTCGTGCTGCCGGCGAGCCCCTGAGGACCAGTTGCAGCTGGCGCCACCAGAGGAGCGGTAAACCGACGCGCTTCACGGTGGACGCGGCGACCAGGGGCACCTCCGCAAACGGCTGGCCCGCGACCCGCAATTGCAGGGTGCCGATCAGCTGTCCCCGGCGGACCGGTGCGTCCACGGCCGCCGGCAGGTCCTGGATCAGGCGCATGCGGGGCAGTTCGTCCAGCGCCAGCGGGGCCGTCAGGTCCGCCGCGGCGACCACGGGCACGCGCGCGGTCGGATCCTGGGCGAGGCGCACCGGGAGCGTGGTGATCACCTGGCCCTTTGCCGCCGGCTGCACCATGCTGAAGTGCGCGTACCCCCACTGCAAAAGGCGCAGCGCGTCACCCCAGCGGTCGCTGCTGTGCAGGACCACGGCGATCAATTCGACTCCGCCGCGCGCGGCGGAGGCGACCAGGCAACTGCCGGCCGCGTCGGTCGTGCCCGTCTTGACGCCGTTGACCCACCCGTAGGTGACCAGGAGGCGGTTGGTGTTGTGCAGTTCGCGCCGGATCTCCTGGTCCATGCTGTTCGTGCCGGCGATCTGGGCTTCGGCCGTGTCCACGATCCGGGCGAACTCGGGGATGCGCAGCCCAGCCCGCGCGATCAGCGCCAGGTCAAGCGCGCTGCTGTAATGCCCCGCCGCCGTCAGTCCGTGCGGGTTGGTGAAGTGCGTGGCGACCAGACCAAGGACTCGCGCCTTGGCGTTCATGCGCTCGGCAAACGCCGGCACTGACCCGGCCACGTGCTCGGCGATGGCGACCGCGGCATCGTTGCCCGACGGGAGCAGCAGGGCAACGAGTAGCTGCGCGAGGGTGTAGCGCTCGCCCGCCCGAAGGTGGGCGGAGGATCCAGGCGTGGCGTCGGCCGCTGGCGATACCGTGACGACCGACTTGAGGTTTCCCTCCTCCAAGGCCACGAGCGCCGTCATCATCTTGGTCGTGCTTGCGGGCGCGCGGGGCTCTTCGGCCCCCCGGCTCCAGAGCACCCGTCCGGTCGTGGCGTCGATCAGGACAGCGGCGTCCGCGGTGACCTGCGGCCCCACGGCGACATCCGCCGGGAAGGGCCGGCTGGCCGCGGCCAGCGCCAGGGCCGGCGACGATGGTGCCAGGATCAGGAGGATGGTGAGTGCGGCGACAGCAAGCGTGCGCATAGGGCTAGTGTTCCCGCCGCGCGCGCGGGGCACCCCAACCTACAGGCCGACCGTCAAGGTGAAGACCAAGCCGACAAGGACGGCGACGATCGCGATGAGGACCAACCAGGGGAGCAGCACCGCGCGTCGGCGCCGCGGCCGGCGTGGTGGGGACGCGCCGCGCGGCTGGTCGTCTTCGGCCCCGTCGCAGCCCCGCTTCCACTCCTCGACCAGCGCCGGTCCGTCCAGCCCCAGGGTATCGCCGCAGATGCGCACGAACCCTTTGACGAACACGTGATCCGGCAGGGCCCCGACCTCGCCTGCCTCCAGGCGCTCTAGGTACCACTCGCGGATATGGGTGGCCTGCGCCAGATCGCCCAGCGACCACCCGCGCCCCTCTCGCGCCGCACGCAGGCGCCGCCCGATTGTCAAGAGGTCCGAATCTACGTCCTGGGCCATCCCGGGGCGCGACGGGGCGATCCTCCCCGCCGCTTCCTCCCTTCACGCGCCTGCCGACGCGCGCATCCGTTTTAGCCGCCCGCGCGACGTCGTTCGTCGCGAAGCGACCATTTTCGACGGTTCGCCCAGGGGAAGCGCAGCTCCTGCTGCCGCCAACTGGAAGTCCACGGGTGGGGCGCCACTCAGCGCAACTGGCGGAGGATGGCTTCCGGATAATCCGGGAGGACCGTGCGGATGAAGCGCTTGTCCGCGTCGCTTCCGAGATCAAGCTCCCAGGGAGGGCAGACGCGCAGCTCGGGCGTGGCGATGATGCGCACGCGTGGGTGCGCCGGACCGCCCTTCCCCTGCGCCACCACGACGCCGAGCTCCCCGCTGCTCAATAACACTGGGGCCCCTACCCCGTAGACCGCCACGCGCTCGGACAGCCGGCGCACGAGGTCGGCGTCCAACTGGCCGCCGGCCATCCCCCGCAGGGTCCGCATCGCCTCGGGCGCGGGCATGGCGTCGCGGAACGGACGTTGGGCGCGCAGTGCGGCATACACGTCTGCCACCGCCGCGATCCGCCCGAAGAGGTGCACCTGCGGGCCCGACCGGCCGCGCGGGTAGCCGGAGCCGTCCAGGCGCTCATGGTGCTGCAGCGCCACATGCGCCGTGAGGACAGGTAGGCCCACCTCCGCGCGCAGGAAGCGGAAGCCTTCGGTCGTGTGCGCCTTCAGGCGTTCGAATTCTTCGGGGGTGAGGCTTCCCGGACGGGCGACCAGATCGCCGTACCGAGCCATGCCGATGTCCTGCAGGAGCACTCCGGTGCCGAGCAGGCGCAGACGCCGCGGGGCGAGCCCCAGGGATTCCCCGAGCAACAGGGCCAGAACCGCGCACTCCACTGAGTGGCTGAACGCGAACGGGGTGTTGCTCCGCACGGCGCCCAGATCGACGGCCAGCCCCTGGTTGCGCCACACCTGGCCCAGGATCTCGTCCAGCACGTCACGCAGGCCGCGCAGCGGGACGCCACGGGGGTCCTGGGCCTCGGCGCGGGCGACTGCCTGCCGGATCAGCGCCACCGCCTCGCTGCGCGTTTCCTGCTGGAGGGCGACATCCGGGACGATGTCCACCGACAGGTCGTCGGCGATGTACACGCCCTCGACGCCGCGGTCGCGCAGGCGCTTGATGTAGCGCGGGGTGAGCCGGGCGCCGGCCACCAGCAGCAGGTGGCCGTCTGGGCCCAACACGGCGCGCGCCAGCACCTCGCCATCCAGGTGCATCTCGAGGCGGGCCAGACGCATCTTTGCCCTGCCCCTCCTTCTCTCCGGTCGACCGCGGCCGGCCGCACCGCGGCGCCACCGCGGGATCGGGCCGCGGATCGAAGCGGGTTCGCGTTGTTCCGCGGCCGGCCCGAATCATTTCGACTAGGGGGCCATCCGCCCCTTGTCGCACGGCCGGCGGGGCGGCTGCGCCGCGGGGCAACTCCCGTGGATCGCCCATGGCATAGTGGATGCGGTGCCGCCGGCTCCCGGCGCGCCAGAAAGCACGGGCGATGCCGCATGCCGTTGCCTTGCTCCGCTCCCCTGCGGGTTCTGGCCGCGCCCAACGCCTTCAAGGGGAGCCTGCCAGCGCCGCAGGCCGCAGGCGCGATCGCCGCTGGCGCCGGCCGGGCGCCCCTGCCGGTCCGGGTCCGGCAACTCCCGATGGCGGACGGGGGCGACGGCACCGCCGCAGTGCTGGCTGCCACGTTGGGCGGCACGGCCCACACGCGCACCGTGCGGGATGCCTGGGGACGGCCGCACCGGGCCGCCTTCATCGTGCTTCCCGACGGCAGCGCGGTCGTCGAACTGGCGGCGGCCTGCGGTCTGGGTCCGCGCCGCCCTGATCCGGCCGAGAGCCTGGCCGCCTCGAGTTTCGGTGCGGGTGAACTGGCGCTGGCGGCCCTGGCGCACGGGTGCCACCACGTGTTCCTGGCCCTGGGTGGCAGCGCCTCGACCGACGGCGGCGCCGGGCTCCTGGCGGCCCTGGGGGCACGGCTGGCGGATGCCTCCGGGCAGCCGCCGCCCGATGGCGGACGCGGCCTGGCCGCGCTCGCCCGCGTCGACCTCTCTGGCCTGCCCTGGCGCGGGGCCGCGCCGCTGTCGGCCCTGGTGGACGTCGACAACCCGCTCCTGGGGGAGCGGGGTACGGCCCGCGCCTTCGCCCCGCAGAAGGGGGCGGACCCTCCCGCCCAGGCGGTGCTGGAGGGTGGGCTGGCGCACTGGGCGGGCATCCTGGAGCATGCGGCTGGCCGATCGGCTCAGCGGGTACCTGGCAGCGGTGCCGCCGGTGGGGTGGGGTTCGCCCTGGCTGCCCTCGACGTGCCCCTACGGCCGGGCGGCGAGGAGGTCGCCAAGCTGATCGGGCTGGATGCGGCCCTGGCCGAAGCGGATCTTGTCCTGACCGGCGAAGGCGCGTTGGACGCCACGACCGAAGGGGGGAAGGCGCCCGCGGTGGTTGCGCGGCACGCCGCCACGCACCGTGTGGCGGTAGTTGGCATCGCCGGCCAGTTGGGTCCCCAGTGGGAACGCCTCCTAGGGCCTCCCGCCGGGTTTGCGGCCTGCCTGGCGCTGGGCTCCGGACCACGGCCCAGGCGGCAGGCTCTGGCTGCCACGGCGCGCGATCTGGAAATCGCCGCGGAGACGGCCGTTCGTGTGTTTGCGGCGGGCCGCGCCAGTCACACGGCAGCGGCAGCAGGATCGTCCCCACAGGGCGGGGAAGCCGCGAATTGAGGGAGGCATGACGGTGCAATATGCGCATCTGGGCCGGTCCGGCCTGCGGGTGTCCCGCCTCTGCCTGGGCACGATGAACTTCGGTCCCGTGACCAACGAGAGCGACGCGCACGTCATCATGGACCGGGCCCTGGAGCACGGCATCAACTTCTTTGACACCGCCAACGTGTACGGGTGGAAGAAGGGCGAGGGGATCACCGAACAGATCGTCGGCCGCTGGTTCGCCCAGGGCGGGGGTCGGCGGGAGAAGGTGGTGCTGGCGACCAAGGTCTACGGGGACATGGGCGACTGGCCGAACGAGAGCCGCCTGTCGGCACGCCACATCATCCATGCGTGCGAGTCCAGCCTCCGTCGCCTGCAGACCGACCACATCGACCTGTACCAGATGCACCATATCGACCGGCAGACCCCCTGGGAGGAGATCTGGCAGGCGTTCGAGCGCCTCTTCCACCAGGGGAAGGTGCTCTATTTCGGCAGCAGCAATTTCGCCGGCTGGCATATCGCCCAGGCGCAGGAGGCAGCCCGGCAGCGCCACTTCATGGGCCTGGTGTCCGAGCAGAGCCTGTATAACCTCATGGCCCGCACGGTGGAGCTTGAGGTGGCCCCCGCCTGTGAGAGCTACGGCCTGGGCCTGATTCCCTGGAGCCCGCTGGCCGCAGGCCTGCTGGGGGGGGCGCTGCAGAAGGCGGAGATCGGCCGCCGCGCGGCCGAGCACCTGCGCCGGCGGGTGGAAGAGCACCGGGACAAGCTGGAGGCGTATGAGGCCCTCTGCCGCGAACTTGGCGAGGAGCCGGCGAACGTCGCCCTGGCGTGGCTTTTGGGCAACCGCGTCGTGACGGCGCCCATCATCGGTCCCCGCACGCAGGCGCAGTTGGATGGATCGCTGCGGGCCCTGGAGATCCACCTCTCCGACGAGGTGCGCAATCGCCTGCACGAGATCTTCCCCGGACCGGGCAAGCCTGCGCCTGAGGCCTACGCCTGGTAGGAGTCCGTCCGCGGCGGCGCGGGGGGGCGCCCCTGCCCCCGTCCGCTCGGGAGGGAAGCTGGATGGCGACATGCACCATGCGCCAGGAGCAGGTCCCGGGATCTGGCCGCCGGGTCGGCGTCATCGGCCAAGGAAGCTGGGGGCTTGCATCCGGCGCGAGCGCCGCGATCAGGAGATCGACGCGCTGCGGCTGGGCGTTTCCCTCGGCGCCACCCTGATCGATACGGCCGAGTATTACGGTGCCGGCCGCACCGAGGAGTTGGTCGGCGAGGCGATCGCAGCCGTGCGCGACCAAGTCTTCCTGGTCACCAAGGTGTGGCCGTCCCACGCCGAGGCTGGCCAGGTGCGCGCCAGCGTCCTGGCCAGCCTCGGCCGACTCGGCTGCCGCCGCGTCGACGCGGTGCTCCTGCACTGGCCGACGCGCGCCGTGCCGCTGGCGGCTACCTGGCGCGCCCTGGCCGACCTGCAGGCCGAGGGCCTGATCGGGGCGTGGGGGCTTTCCAACTTCCAGGGGGCTTGGCTGGCGGCGGCGGCAGCGGCTGCGCCGGTCGGCTCTACCCCAGCCTTCAACGAGGTCCCGTATAGCATCGCCAACCGCCGGGTCGAGCACGCGCTGCTCCCCCATGCCCGCGCCCATGGGCAGCTGCTTTTGGCCTGGTCCCCCCTGGGCCACGGCGGCATCGCGCGTTGGCACGGGTATCCAGTGCTGTCCCAGCTGGCGGCGCGGCGTGGCGTCACGCCGCACCAGTTGGCGCTCGCCTTCCTCGTGGCCCAACCAGGCGTGGTCGCGATTCCGCGCGCGTCCCACCCCGACCACGCCCGCGCCAACGCCGCTGCCGGCGCGCTGCAACTTGACCCGGAGGAGCGCGCGGCCCTGGAGGCGGCCTTCCCGCTGGGACGGCGGACGCGCTTTCCCGTCGTACCGCCCTACGATCCGGTCTTTCGCCTCATCTGGTGGATGGAACGCCGGCAACACGGCGACGGCCGGCCGGCACTCACACCTGGTCGCTGACGGCCTCCGCCTCGCGGGCCGCCCGGTCCACCTCTTCCACCACAAAATCCAACTGGTCGTCCCTGATGACGGCCGGAGGCATCACGCGGATCACCTTCGGCTGGTTTTGGGAGTACACGACCAAGACGCCGGCAGTGTTCAGCAGGTGGTTGAGCAAAACGCCGCCCAGGCCCTCGTTCCGCAGCTCCAGGCCCCAGAGGAGGCCTCGGCCGCGCACGGCAGCGATCGCGCCCGGATAGCGCCTGCCGATCTCCCCCAGATCGCGCGCCAAGCGGTCGCCGATCTCCCGCGCCCGCTCGAGCATGCCCTCCTCCCGGATGGCGCGCAGGGCGGCTAGGCCGGCGGCCGAGGCCAGCGGGCTGCCGCCGAACGTCGAACTGTGCAGGAACGGATCCTCGTCAAAGGGGCCCCAGCAGGACGGCCGAGCGATGAAGGCCGCCAGCGGCATCACCCCTCCCCCCAGGGACTTGGCCGTGGCCAGGATGTCCGGGATGATGCCCGCCTGGGTGCAGCAGAACCAATCCCCCGTCCGCCCGACGCCCGTCTGCACCTCGTCCATGATCAGCAGCGCGCCCAACCGGTCGCAGACGGCGCGGGCCTGCTCCAGGTAGCCGGCTGGCGGTATGACGACCCCGGCTTCCCCCTGGATCGGCTCCAGGATGATCGCGGCCAGCCCCCCAGGGCTCGCCGCGATCTCGTCGGCGGCCGCCGTCAGGGCGGAGCCGTCCCCGTAGGGGACATGATGGAAGTCGGGCACCAGGGGAACGAAGGGGGTGCGGTACTGCTTTTTGCCGCTTGCGCTCAGCGCACCGAAGGTCTTGCCGTGAAAGGCCCCGTTTGCCGCCAGGATGCCGGAGCGCGCGGTGGCGGCGCGCGCCAGCTTGAGCGCGCCCTCCACGGCCTCGGCGCCGGAGTTGCAGAAGAAGCTGTACTGGAGGTCCCCCGGAGCCACCCGGGCCAACTCCTGGGCGAACTCGGCCTGGGGCAGGTTGGGCAGCATGCGGGTGGACTGCGCCAGCTCACCCGCCTGGCGCCGCACCGCCTCAACCACCAGGGGATGGGTATGGCCGTGGACGAACATGCCGTAGCCGCCGCATTCCACGTATTCGTCGCCGTGGACATCGCGCACGACCGCCCCGTGCGCCTCCCACTCCAGCGTCACCATGCCCAAAAAGCGCATCAACCGCGCCAGCGTAGCGCCGGTGTACCGCTCCGCCCAACCCAGCGCGGCCTCGGCGACCTCATCCGGATTGGACGGCAACGCCTTGGACCAGACCGCTTCCCCCGGCACCCGCCGCACCACGCGCTCGCTATCCGCCATCTCCGTGCCTCCTAAGCTTCCGCACCCAGGGCGGCCGTGAACACCGCGCGGAAGTCGGGAAAGGTCTTGGTCACCACGCCAGGGTTGAGGATGCGCACCGGCAGGCGCGTGCCGGCCAGCGCGAAGCTCATGGCCACCCGGTGGTCGCCGTAGGTCTCGATGTCCACGGGGACCCCCGGGGCGGGAGGCGCCGGCCAGACGGCGAAGCCGTCGGCGTGCTCCTCGCAGCGGGCGCCGACACGGCGCAATTCTGTGACGGCGGCGTGGATGCGGTCTGTCTCCTGGTCGCGGATGTGCCCCACGTTGCGCACGCGACAGGGGCCGTCGGCGAACAGGCCCAGGACCCCGACCGTCAGGGCCTGGTCGGCCATGGCGCTCATGTCCCAGGTCCCGGCCCGCAGCAGCCCTGCCGGCGGCCCCTGGACCGTCGCTCCGCCAGCGTCGGACACCTGGCAGCCCATGTCCTGGAGCAGGTCCAGGAGGGCGGCGTCCCCCTGCAGCCGGCTTCTGCCGATGCCGGGAGTGCGGATCCGCCCCCCGGTCACCGCAGCCAGGGCCCAGAAGTAGGCGGCGGCCGACGCGTCCGGTTCCACACTGTAGTGGCAGCCCCGGTAGTGCGCACCGGACTGGACCTCCCACGCATCCGGAGCCGGTTGCCGGCTTGCCACGCCGAACGCTTCCATGACCGCGGCCGTCATCGCCACGAACGGCAAGGACTGCCGCGCGCTGCGCACGTGCACCTGCAGCGTGTGGCGGGCAAACGGCGCCACCATCAGGAGTCCGGACGCAGGCTGGCTGGTCTCCGAACCGGCGATCTCGATCTCGCCCCCGGCAAGACGGCCCGCCCCGTGCACCGTGAACGGAAGATTCGGCCCTCCGTCGATCTGCACCCCCTGGGAGACAAGCGCCGCATGGAGCGCGCCCATGGGACGCTGCCGCATGCGGGGCACGCCGTCGAGGTGATACCGGCCATGGCCGATGGCGCAGTACGCCGCTAAAAATCGTGCGGCCGTTCCGGCCAGTCCGACAAATACGTCGGCCTCTGCGACCTGCGGTCCCCCGCCCAACCCCTGCACCTGGACCTGCAACCGCTCGGGATCCACTTCCACGGGAACCCCCAACCGCTGCAGCGCATGGACGCAGATCTGGCTGTCGTCGCTCCAGAGCACGCCCTCCAGCATCGAGGGACCGTCGGCCAGGGCGGCCAGGATCAACGCCCGGTTGGTCAGGGACTTGCTCCCCGGCACCTGCACCTCGGCGGTGACAGCCTGTCCGGGATGCAACATCGGCACGGACCAGGCGGCGTCGGGCACGTCCGAACCCCCTCCTGCGGATTGGGAACGAGCGATTGCATCGGCGAGCATACCGCGTGCGACGGCGGTTTTGCACCATCCATCCGGTCCCCCGGGCGGCAGGAGACCCCGGTCCCACTGCGAATCCGTCAACCACATTCCCTTGCTGGAGGTTGACGGTGCAGCTACGCCTCTTGGTGCGGAGTGCCCTGTTCGTGGCGGTGACCGCCGTCTGCGCCCTGATCGCCATTCCGAATCCGCTGGTCGCGGTCCCATTCACCCTGCAGGTGCTCGCTGTCTGTCTCACCGGTCTGGTCCTGCCCCCGGCCTGGGCCTTCGCGGTCCAGGCTGTGTATCTGGGGTTGGGAACGGTGGGGGTGCCGGTCTTCGCCGGCGGTACGTCCGGCCCGGCGGTATTGGTATCGATTTCGGGGGGCTTCCTCTGGTCCTACCCCTTCGCCGCCGCCCTCGCCGCGGCGATCGCCGGCCAGCGGGCCGGCTTCGGGCGCCTGCTGGCGGCCGGGGTCGCCGCGATCGCGGTCATCTACGGCTTCGGCTTTGCCGGGATGGTCGTCTTCGGCCATCTGCCGGCCGACCTGAAGTCGTTGGCCGGCCTGAGCCTGTTCGTCCCCTGGGACTTGCTCAAGGCGGTGCTGGCCGCCATGGTTGCGCTCCGGGTGCGGCGCGCCATGGGCACCGGCGCGCTGGTGCCTGCGGCATGAGCGTCGAAAGCGGCCTCACGCGCGTGCCACCCGGCCAGGTCATAGCCCAGCACTGGCCGGTCCTCCACCACGGCACGGTCCCGCTCGGACCGGACCCATGGCACTTGCGCCTCTGGGGAGCGGTGGCGGCCGAGCGCACGCTGTCGCTGGACGCCTTGGCCAGCCTCGGCCGCGCCGAGGTGACCGCGGACGTGCATTGCGTCAGCGGGTGGTCACTCCTGGACAACACGTGGCAGGGGATTCCGTTCGCCCGCCTGGAGGCGCTGGCCGGCCCCCTGCCAGAGGCGGCCTTCCTAATGGCGCACGCCGCCGGTGGCTGGACCACGAACCTCTCTCTGCAGGACCTGCGGCGCCCGGGGGTCGCCGTGATCTGGGCCCGCAACGGCGAGCCCCTGACCGCCGAGCACGGCGGCCCGCTGCGCCTCCTGGTCCCCCATCTTTACTTCTGGAAGAGCGCGAAGTGGTTGGTCGGCCTCGAGTGGATGGTGACAGACCGGCCCGGGTTCTGGGAGAAAGACACGCCCTACACGACCCTGGACCCCTGGCACGCCGTGCGCTCCAGCTAGCGCCACCGCGCAGGCCGCCAACCCCCCACAGCCCGCCAGGAGGTCCTGGGCACACCGGCGGGGCGGTGCCGCGTTAGGAGAAGGAACCCCGTGCCCGCCGTGCCCTCTGGCGCCGCGGGCAGCCGCGGCGGCCGGCTGCCTCGCCTGCGAGCAAGCCGCAGACGAGCGCTGTCTTGGTCCGGACACTGCTGCCGATGTGCGCGTATGCGCACCCCTGGACTTTCTGCCCTTCCCGCCATGCGCGGGGTGCGGTGGCCAAGGGTTCCGGAGCCGCATCCAGCGCGTCCGGGTTCACGCTGGCGGGCTGGCCGAACCGGTGCCGGGCGGCGGGATGTCGTAGGTGCGGCCCTCCAGGGCCAGTTGTGCCGACGGAAAGCTGGCGCGCGCCGCGGCCACAACGGCTCCCGCGTCGGCGGACGGATCGAGGTGCGTCAGGAGCAGGACGCGCGCGGCGGCGGCGGCGGCGAGCCGGCCGGCGGCGTGCGCCGTGGCCAGGGCGTCCTCGGGGAGGCCATCACCGTCTGGGTCGGCACACTCAACGACCAGGAGCCCCGCGCCCGCGACGAACGCGGTCTGCTCCGCCAGGGGAATCCCAGCCGGCAGCAAGGCTGCCTGGCCCGCGGCCCCGGCCAACCGCAGCGGCAGTGCCCCCCGCCCGGACGCCCCCCACCGGACATGCCATCCCCCGACCCGCATCTCGTCGCCGGGCCCCACCCCGCGCGGATCGAGTATGCCCGGCCGGGTCAACCCTCGGAAGCCGGCGTCGGCCACCGGGCCATACGCCGCGAGCAGGCCCCGCCGCAGCCTCCGCTGCGCCAGGCTCAGGCAGAGCGTCCCCAGGGCGTGCAGATCGGAGGTGTGCGCCGGATGCAGGTCCGGCAGGAGGACCGCCGCCAGATCACTCCACGCGCCCACGTGGTACTCCATGCGTCCGGCGACCCCACTGCCGCAGCCGACCAGGAGTTCGCCTGCGCCGGTCTGGCGCAACAGGTGTCCGCGCAAGGCCCCGCCCGGCGCGGGGAAGGGTCCCCAGGCGCCGACCACCGTCCAGCTATCGGTCATCCTGCCACTCCCCCCCGCGCCCGCAGGAACTCCAATGTCGCGGCGAAGTCCGGGGGCAGCGGCGACTCAAAGCGCAGCCGTTCCCCGTTCACCGGGTGCGCGAACTCCAGCCGGTAAGCGTGCAGGGCCTGCCCGGCTAGGTCCAAGCCCGCGAGGCGATCGCGTTCGGGCCGCCCGTAGAGCGCGTCCCCGGCGACGGCATGGCCGGAAAACGCCATGTGCACGCGGATCTGGTGCGTCCGGCCGGTCTCCAGGCCCACCTCCAGCAGGGCGTACGGCGTCTCTCCCGGGAACGCCTCCAGGCGGCGCACGTGTGTCCTGGCTGGACGGCCGCGGTCGGTCACGGCCATGCGCTTGCGGTCGGCCGATCGGCCGATGGGCGCGTCGATCACGCAGGTGGCGGGGGGCAGCCCCCACACCAGGGCGAGGTAGCGGCGCGCCATGTCGCGTACAGCGATCTGCTGCCGCAGACCCGCCCCGGCCTCGGCGGTCCGGGCCACCACCAGGAGGCCCGTTGTATCCTTGTCCAGGCGGTGGACGATGCCGGGCCGAAGGTCCCGCCCGAAGGCGGTGGGTTCACCCGGGTCTCCCCGCTCCCCCTCCATTTCACCGTACCGCGCCAGCAGAGCGTTGACCAACGTACCGCTGGGCGTGCCCGCCGCCGGGTGCACGACCAGGCCCCTCGGCTTATCGACGACGGCCAGGTGCTGGTCCTCATAGACGATGCGCAGCGGAATATGCTCGGGCGTCAGGCTGGGGCTTTCGGGGAGGGGGAGGCTGAGCACCTCCACCACCTGGCCGGGGGCCACCTTCTGCGCGTCCTTCCCCGGCACGCCGTTGATCCGCACCATCCCCTGGGCGATGGCCTTCTGCACCGTGCGCCGGGAGATCCCGGGTGCACCCAGTGCCTCGGTCACGAAACGATCCAGGCGCTCGGCGCCTTCGGCAGCCACCAGATGACAGGGGAAGCCAGGCTGCGCGGACGTGGTCATCGCCCCCCACCTGCCGTCGGCGGCGATTCGCGGAAGACAAACCATGCGAAGAGCGCACCACCGACGACGATCGCGGCGTCGGCGAAGTTGAAGACGAAAGGCCACACGTGGAAGTCCAGGAAGTCGATCACCCGCCCTTGCCAGATGCGGTCGACCAGGTTGCCCACCGCCCCGCCCAGCAGGAGCCCGAAGGCGACCCCCAGCCAGGGATGGTTGCGGGCCGCCGCGCGCCCGTATGTCAGAATGAGGACGGCCACCAGGAGGGCGATGACGATGAAGAGCAGCGTTTGGCGTTGCAAGAGGCCGAATGCCGCACCGCTATTCTCCACCAGGGTCAACGAGAAGAAGCCAGGGATGAGGGTGATGCTCTGACCCGGCAGGAGGTGTGCCGCGACCCAACTCTTGCTGAACCAGTCCAGCAGAAAGACGGCCAGGGCCACGATCCCGATTCGCACCGCCACGCCCCCCCTCGCCGGACCCCGCATTCTACCATGGCGCCAGCAGCGGCTGCGCAGGCGCTGCTGGCGCCCGGCAAACGGGGGCCCGCGCCTTGAGCAGCGGGTCATCGCTGTCGGGTGTCCGAGGAACGGGCCGTCCACTCCCACGTTCTCGATCATCGGGGGCTTGCCCCTCGATCCCCCGCCTGGCGCACGTCAGCCCGCGGCCAGCGGTCGTGCTCGCCAGCCGCTCTATCCCTATGGGCGGGCCTGGCCGTTCACGCGCGCGGGTTGTCCACGACCCCAACGAAGAGCACGGCGCCGGTCGTCTGGTCCACAACGGCGCACAGGAACGGGTGGTTGACGTCCATCCGCGCGGGGGCAGGTATTTCCATGGCGGCGGTCGCGGTCACGCCGAGGGCGGTGGCACCGGCGGCCGTAGTTCCCGCCTCATCCACTCGGAGGTAGGTCTTCTGCAGGACGCTTGACACCTGGCAAGCCATGGCGCCGCACAGCCCCGAGAAGTTCGCCTGCGGCGCAAACGCATCGGTCATCCCCAGCGCCGCCAACGGGCCGACGAGGGCGTTGGTGTCCGTCAGGGTGAAACGCGGCAGCGTGAGGGAGACCGGACGCGGTTGCAGTTCCGCCTGCCAGGTGATCCAGGCGCCGGCGATGTCGTGGGGGAGCGCCGCTCCGCGGGTGGGCAGCACCACCTCCAAACGAAAGCGTCCACCGCCGTAGGGAAGGGCCAGCACCTGGTAGCCGGCACCCTGGTAATAAGGAAAGATCCCGGTCTCCGACATGAGCGGCAGGGTCAGGGTGCCACCTGCGGCATCGGTGAACCGCGCGGCATGGGTGTTCGCCGGATTGAAGCCGGTCTGCCAGGTGCCCTGGAAGTACACGGCGTCCAGGAGTTCGAGCACGCCCTGGGCGGGAAGCCGTTGCACCAGCCTCGGGATCAGCCCGCCGGTATTCTCGTATGCCCAGGCGTTGATCTCGCGCACGGCCTGCGGACTGCTGAAACTGACATTTGCCACCTTGGCGCCGTAGTAGCGGGCGTCCGTCTTCAGGAAGGCGGGCGCCAGATGCACGTTGGCGTTCGCCCACAACGAGTTGGCGATGTCTAGGGTGACCCCCTGGCCGGGGCTGGCCAACGCGCGCAGGAGCGCCGCGTTGCCCGTGTTCACCTGGGGCACACCGAGCGCCTCCACGTGCAGCACGCGCGCCATCCCGACTGCGGTCTGGCCCCGCGCGCCGTTGTACAACATGGCCAGATCGATAGCCAGGCTCGGGGGCGAGATCAAGACGTTGCTCCCGGGGGCGGCACCGGTCACGCGCTCCAGCAGAGCGAACCCAAGGGCGTTATCCGCGGCGGCGATCGTGCGCGCCGCCGCGGGAT
>JAJZWQ010000019.1 GCA_021846605.1 Bacillota bacterium
GTCCAACGGATGTCGAGCGGCGTGTCCATCTTGGCCAGTGTGAGCGTCCCGTCTTTCCACCGGAAGCCGCCGATCCGGTATGTGGCGCTTTGCTGGTCGTGCTTGCGGTGGAAGCGCGGGTACTGGGAGCGGCCCGCAAAAAAATTGACGAACGCGGCATTCAGATGCCGCAAGGTCTGTTGGAGCGGGACGCAGGAGACTGCGGCCAACCAGGACTTTTCCGGCTCTTTCTTCATCCGCACCAGGAGCCGATCCGTCTCGGCGTAGTCGATACGCTCGTGGCGATCAAACCATGCCTCGGTGCGCAGGGCGAGCGCCCAATTATACACGTACCGGACGCAGCCGAAGGTCCGCGCCAATTCGCGCGCCTGATCCGCGGTTGGGTAGAAGCGATACTTGTATGCCTTGCGCTCCATGCGTTGCATTATATCATATACAACGCATGGAGGCAATGGGCCGGCTTGTCCCCACGGCTGAAGCCGGGGGCTTGCGCCGCGTCTCTCTGGTCATCACCGTATCCCCCGGGGGCCCGCCGACGTGGCGCGCCGGGCTGCGGGCCGGGTGCTGCATGTCGTCGGGGAGCAGAATACCGCGTACGCCGGCCGGTTGCATCCGCCAAAAGGGCGTGGCGGTCGGCGCGGAGCAGAGGGGGCCTGCAGGAACCGCCGCGCGGCGGGCCGAATCCGTCAACCACAGGTGAATGATGGAGGTTTACGGATGCGCCTGCGTCTGCTCGTCCAGGGGGCGCTCTTTGTGGCCGTGACGGCGGCCTGCTCCCTGATCTCGATCCCGAATCCGCTGGTCGCGGTCCCGTTCACGCTGCAGGTGCTCGCGGTGTGCCTGTGCGGCCTGGTGCTGCCCCCCCGGGGGGCCTTTACCGTCCAGGCCGTGTACTTGGCGCTGGGTGCCGCGGGCGCGCCGGTCTTCGCCGGAGGGACGGGGGGGCCCGGGATCCTGGTATCGGTGTCGGGGGGATTCCTCTGGGGCTATCCCTTCGCCGCCGCCCTGGCCTCCCTCGTCGCCGGCCCCCGGGGGGGCTACGCGCGGCTGCTGGTCGGGGGGGTGGTCGCCATCGCCGTGATCTACGCCTTTGGCTTCGCCGGCATGGTGATCTTCGGCCACCTCCCCGCGGACCTCAAGGTGCTGGCCGGCCTGGGGCTGTTCCTCCCCTGGGATCTGCTCAAGGCGGTGCTCGCCGCCTCGCTGGCGGTGCGCCTGCGGCGCGCCAGGCCGGCGGCCGCGCTTGGGGGGCGGGCGTGATGGCCGGGGAAGACGATCTGCCGCGGGTGCCGCCGGGCCAGGTGGTGTCCCAGGACTGGCCCGTCCTGCACCACGGGGAGATCCCAAAGGGGCCGGACCCGTGGACCCTGCGGCTCTGGGGCGCGGTGCGGCGGCCGCAGACGCTGACGCTGGCGGCCCTGCGGCACCTGGGTGCCCAGGAACTGGACGCGGACGTGCACTGTGTCAGCGGCTGGTCCCTGTTGGATGGGCGCTGGTGGGGCCTGCCCTTCTCCCGTCTCGAGGAACTGGCCGGGCCGCTGCCCCAGGCCGGGTACCTGATGGCGCACGCCGCGGGGGGCTGGACGACCAACATCGCGCTGTCCGCTTGCCGCCACCCTGGGGTCATGGTGATCTGGGCCCGCGACGGCGTCCCCCTCTCTGCCGCCCATGGCGGTCCGCTGCGCCTGTTCATCCCCCACCTGTATTTCTGGAAGAGCGCCAAGTGGCTGATGGCGCTGGAATGGATGGTGGAGGACCGCCCCGGCTTCTGGGAGCGGAACACCAAGTATACGAACCTGGACCCCTGGCACGCCGTCCGCGGCGGGGCGCGCGGGTAGCGCGCCCCCCGGTCCCCTCCGCCCGTCCCGGTCGGTGCCCCCTTCCCCGCGCAGGGGTGCCGGGCCGGCCGCCCAGTCCGGGCGGGCCCTGGGCGAGGCGAGGCCAAGCGGGGCCGTCCGGATGCACTCGCTGGGGCGGGCGGGTGGCCGCATGGCGCAGGAGAAGAGGTAGGTGCGGCACGAATGCTCCGCCGGGGGCTCCGGGCTTGGCCTGATCCCCGCGATGCCGTTGGGGAGGAAGCACATGCCCGGCATGACCAGACGGGCGCTCTTGGGCGCCACGGTCGCGACCGCGGCGGTCACCGTCCTGGGCTGTGGGCGGTTGTCTTCGGGCGTCGTCCCCGACGGAACGCCCCTGCAGCTGGCCGCCGACGGCCTCCTGCTCCCCGCCGCCCGGGCCCTGGTCTCCGCCTATCGGGCCCAGGGCGGCCAGGCACAGGCGGTGGTGGCGGCGGGCGGCATGAGCGCCCTGATCAACACCATGCTGGGCGGGTCGAACTCCGTGGGCGTCGACGTGCTGCTGCTGACGCCCAAGGTACGGCGCATCTGGGACGCCACCTCGCTCATGCTGGACCTGGGGCCGGTGCTGGCGCGCACCGGACTGGACTCGGGTCTGTATCCGAGCGTCCTGACGGCCGGTCAGTTCCAGGGCCGCCAACTGATCATGCCGGTGTTTCGCGATCCCCTCGTGCTCTTCTACAACGCCGACGCGCTGGCCCGCACGGGGAACAACCCGCCAGCCGCGGGCTGGACGCTGTCCGCCCTCATGGACCTGTGCGTCAGCCTGCAGCGGGCGGGAATGCGTCCCCTGCTGCAGTCGGCCAGCGTCCATGGCGCCGAACTGCTGACGGCCTTCGTGATCGGCTACGGCGGCGAAGTCATGATCCCGAGCCCGGCGGGCGGCACGGGCTTTGTGCCGACCTTCACCAGCCCGGTCGCGCTCCAGGGACTGGCCGCGCTCGTGGATCTCCACCGGTACATCGCCACGCCCACCCCCGCCTCCGCGGTGCAGGCCTTCGCCCGCGGCGATGCGGCCCTCCTTTTCGGCCATCACCGGGACGTGCCGGCCCTGCAGGCGGCCATCGGCACCCTGTTCGCCTGGAACGTCGCCCCCGTGCCGCGCTTTCCCTCGCGGCGCGCCCAACCCGTGCAGGCGGACGGGCTGGCCGCGGTGACGACGGTGGCCGCGCGGCGTACAGGCTCGCTCGCCCTGACGCTGTACGGGGCGACGGCGGCCGGGCAGCAGGCGCTGGCGCGGACCGGCTTAGGCGTGCCGGCGCGCGCCAGCCTGGCCTCCTCCTCCCTCTGGCGCTCCGCGGCGCCCAACCTGGACAACGACGTGTTTGTCTCGGGCAGTTCGGCGGATGTCGTCGTGCCCCAACCGCTCTTCTTCATCTGGCTGCCGGATCTGGCGCTGGCCCTGCAGGCGGCCGTCCGCGGTGTGGCCGTCGCCGAGGCGTTCGGCGCGGCGGCCACGGCGGCCGAGTTCACGCTGGCGAACTGGCCGGCGGTGTGAGCCCCGGGGGCACGTTGTAGGTGCGCCCCTCCAGGGCCAGGGAGGTCTGCGGGAAGCGGGCCCGCGCCGCGGCCAACGACCCGGCCGCGTCCGCATCCGGGTCGAGATGGCTGAGGACCAGTATCTGGGCGCCGCTGGCCAGCGCCAGGTCGGCGGCGGCCGGCGCCAGGTCGGGCGCTGGGAGATCTTCCCCGTCGGCGGGAGCCATCTCGACCACCAACAGCCCCACCCCCCTGAGCAGGTCCGCCTGATCGGCCAGGCGCGCCCCGGCCGGCACGAAGCCGGCCTCCCCCGTCTCCCCGCCGATGCGGATCGCCGGTGTGCGGTCCCGGCCCAACTCCACCCGCCAACCGGCCAGACGCGGGCGGTCCCCCGGGGCCACGCCGCGTACGTCCAGGACCCCGGGGCGGCCCAGCGCGCGCCACGCCGCCTCCTGCGCCAGCGGGGCGTAGGCGGGCAACAGCCCTCGGCGCCGCCCCTGGCCCACCGCGGCGACGGTCTGGGAGCCCAGCGGCCAGAGGTCGGCGATGTGCGCGGGGTGCAGGTCCGGCAGGAGGACCGCGCCCAACTCCTCCCAGCCCCGCAGGTGATACCCCAGGCGGGAGGCGACCCCACCCCCACAGCCCAAAAGGAGCGCCGTGCCCCCCGGGCGCTGCAGCAGGTGTCCCCGCAGGGCCCCGCCGGGGGCCGGGTAGGGCCCCCAGGCACCGAGGACGGTCCAGCTATCCACCGGACGGCCTCCCGCGCGCGCGTAGCTGGTCCAGCGCCGCCTGGAAGTCCGCGGGGAGTTCGGACGAGAAGCGGAGCGGTTCCGCAGTCACCGGGTGGGTGAACTCCAGCCGGTGGGCATGCAGGGCCTGACCGGGGAGGTCCAACCCGGCGGCGCGGTCGCGGTCGGGCTGCCCGTAGAGCGGGTCCCCGGCGACGGGATGTCCGGCAAAGGCCATGTGGACCCGGATCTGGTGCGTGCGTCCCGTCTCCAGGCGCGCCTCGACGAGCGTATACAGGGGCTCCCCCGGCAAGCATTCCAACCGCTCGCTGTGGGTGCGCGCCGGCCGTCCGCTGTCTGTGACCGTCATGTGGTGCCGGTCGGAACTCCGGCCGATGGGGGCATCGATGACGCAGTGCAGCGGGGGGCGGCCATGGACCAGCGCCAGGTAGCGCCTGGACATCTCGCGCATGGCGATCTGCCGCCGCAATCCCGAGCCCGCCTCGGCCGTGCGCGCCACCACGAGCAGGCCGGTGGTGTCCTTGTCCAGGCGGTGCACGATCCCCGGACGGAGGTCCCGGCCGAAGGCGCCGGGCTCCCCCGGGTCCCCCCGCTCCCCTTCCATCTCCCCGTAGCGCGCCAACAGGGCGTTCACCAGGGTGCCGCTGGGGGTGCCCGCGGCGGGGTGCACGACCAGACCCCGCGGTTTGTCCACGACGGCGACATGGTCGTCCTCATAGACGATGCGCAGGGGGATCTGCTCCGGGGTGAGTTGGGGCGTCTCGGGGAGCGGCAGACCCAGCACCTCGACCTCTTGGCCGGGTCCCAACCGCTGGGCGTCCTTTCCCGGCGCGCCGCCCACGCGCACCAAGCCCTGGGCGATGGCCCGCTGCACGGTGCGGCGGGAGACCCCCGGAATGCCCAGGGCCGCGGTGACGAAGCGATCCAGGCGGTCGGCGCCCTCGGCCGCCACCAGCGTGCAGGGAAAGCCGGTGGAGCTCATCCCTGGCCACCCACGTCTGTGCGCGAATCGCGTAGGAGCAGCAGGGCGAACAGGGCGCCCCCGACCACGATCGCCGCGTCCGCCACGTTGAAGACGAACGGCCAGACGTGAAAGTCGATGAAGTCCACCACCAGGCCGTGGAAGAACACGCGGTCGACCAGGTTGCCGGCGGCCCCGCCCAACTGCAGGCCGAACGCCGTGGCCATCCAGGGCCGGTCCCTGGAGGCGGCGCGGCCGTAGGTGAGGATCAGCACGATCACGAGCAGGGCGATGACGACAAAGAGCAGTGTCTGGCGCTGCAGGAGGCCGAAGGCCGCGCCCGAGTTCTCCACGAACGTCAGCGAGAAGAACCCCGGGATGACCTGGATGCTCTGTCCGGGGACCATGTGGGTGACGACCCAACTCTTGCTGAACCAATCGAGGAGAAAGACGGCCACGGCGACGATCCCGATCAGCAACGGCCCGTCCCCCCTCTGAGAGCCACGCCCCCCATCGGGAGACGTTGCATTCTAGCACGGGGGCGGCGGTGTCTGCAGTGTCGGCACCGGGGTCACCCGGCCTGCGGGGCGTTGACGTAGCCCGCGAACAGCACCAGGCCCGTGGCGTCGTCGATGATCGCGCACAGGAACGGGTGGTTGACATCCATGACGAAGCGGGGGTGCTGGGCAATCGCCACCGCCGTGGTGACCCCGATGGAGGTCGCCGCCGTCGCCGTCGTCCCCTGTTCGTCCACGTGCAGGTAGGTCTTCTGGATGACGCTGCTCACCTGGCAGCCCGTCGCGCGGCCGCACAGGCCCGAGAAGTCGGCATGGGACGAGAACGCCGGCCCCATCCCCAGCGCCGAAAGCGCGGAGGCCAACTGTTGACTGTAGGTGAGGGTGAAGCGCGGCAGCTCGATGGTGCCGTCCTGGGGCTTCAGCGCGGACTGCCACCCAGACCATGTCGAGGGCAATGCGGCGCGGATCCCCGCCAGCCCGGCCGTGGGGAGCACGATCTCCATGCTGAAGCGCCCGCCGGCATACGGCAGGGAGATGGCCTGGAACCCCTTGCCCTGGGCATAGGGGTAGATGCCGGTGTGGGACATCAGCGGTACGGGGAGCGCGGCGCCGCCCGCCGTCGTGAACGTGGCCGTGCGCGTGCGCGCGGGGTTGAACGGCGCGGCCCACGCCCCTTTGAAGTACACAGCGTTCAGCAGCATGAGCGCCGTGTTCGCCGGGATCTCCCCCACGATGCTGGGGATCTTGCCGTGAGTGCGCGCGTCCACCCAGGCGTTGATCTGACCCGCCGTGCTCGGGGAGGCGAAGTTCGCCTGGGACACGCTGGCGCCGTAGTCGGCCTGCGCGGTGCGCAGGAAGGCCGGGACCAGGCGCAGATCGCGGTTGGCCCACAGCGCGTCGGCGACATCGAGGGTGACGCCGGACCCGGACCCCTGGAGGCTGTGCAGGAGCGCGGCGTTGCCCGCGTTGACCTGGGCGGCGTCCAGGGCACCCAGGTCCATGGTGCGCGCCATGGCGGTGGCCGTGGCGCCACGCGCCCCGTTGAAGAGCATGCCCAGGTCTAGGGCCAGACTGGGTGCGGACAGGAACACGTTGCCGGTCGGCGCCGCCTGGGCCAGCCGCGTCAGCAGTGAGAACCCGAGGGCGTTGTCCGCCGTGGCGATCTGTCCACTGGAGGCGGCCGGCATCGCCGCCGTCCTCGACGTCCCGGACGCGCCGGCGGGCCCCGCCGCCCCCACGCCGGACGGTGCGGGCGCGGGCAGCCCGCACGCCGTGAGGGCCATCGCCGTACACAGGGTCGCCACGAGCGCCGTCAACCGCCCTGCCGTGGGCACCGCCACCCGCCCCCTTCGCGCCGACCATCCGGAGAGACGTCCGCAGGGGCGCCGTGGTTCCGCTGGCCGTGCGCCAGGGGTGCCGGGGCGCAGCGCGCCCCTCGCCGAGACGCATCGTCGGCTGGCGGAGGGTCGAAAGACGGCGCAGGGTATGTTGGCCAACAGGGTTGTGGCGATGCGTCCCGAGGGTCCGTTGGGCCGCAGGCGAACGGTCCATCCAGACGTGCCGCGGACAGGCCCGCTCGGGCTATGCTGCAGCCGACCGCAGGGGGGGATCGCGCCAATGGAATCGCGCTTCGGCATGGTCAACTGGCGGGTGGACGAGCGGCCGCTGGTCGTCATCTGGGAGGCGACCCGTGCTTGTCAACTCGCCTGCCGCCACTGCCGGGCCAGCGCGCAGCGGCGGCCGCTGCCCGGTGAACTGGACACCCTGGCCGCTCGCGAACTCATCGGACAGGTGCGGGCACTGAACCCGCCCATCTTCGTCATCACTGGCGGCGACCCGTTGGAGCGCGCCGACCTCTGGAGCCTGCTGGCGGACGCGCGCGCCGCGGGCCTGCGCACCTTCCTGGCGCCGAGCGCGACGCCCCGGCTCACGACGGAGTCGCTGGCGGCCGCCGAAGCCGTCGGCTGCGCCGGCGTGCAACTCAGCCTGGACGGCGCGACCGCGCAGACCCACGACCGCTTCCGCGGCATCGCCGGTACATTCGAGCGCACCGTCGCGGCGGCGGGCTGGGTGCGCGGGCGGGGCCTGGCGCTCAGCGTTGCCACCACGGTCACGCGTGACAACGCCGACGAACTGCCTTCCATCGCCCAACAGGTGGCGGCGATGGGCGCCGGCATGTGGAGTGTGTTCTTCCTGGTGCCGACCGGGCGTGGTCGCAAGGAACAGGCCGTGGACCCCGAGCGCGCCGACCAGATCCTGCGCTGGCTGGTCGACGCCAGCCGGACGCTCCCATTTCGGGTCAAAACGACCGAGGCCCCGCAGATCCGCCGCCTGGTGGCGGGCGACATGGCCGAGCGCCCCACGGCCGGAATCGGTGACGGCCGGGGATTCGCCTTTATCGCGTACAACGGGGACGTCTGGCCCAGCGGCTTCTTGCCCGTGGCCGCCGGGAACGTCCGCGACCGCTCGCTGGCCGAGATCTACCGGGACAGCCCGCTGTTCCGCCAACTCCGGGACCCCGAGGCCCTGCGCGGCCCGCGCTGTGGGCGCTGCCCGCACCGGGCGCTGTGTGGCGGCTCGCGCAGCCGCGCCTATGCCTACAGTGGAGACCCGCTCGGTGACGACCCGCTGTGCGCCTACGTGCCGGCGGGCGGGGAGGTGCGCTGAGTTGACGAATCTGACGCGGCTTCTAGGCGCTCCGGCCGGAGAGGGGCCGGACCTGCGCTATGGGGATGGCGCCGCCCGGTCGGTGCACGGGGCCCTGCCGGGCACCGGCCCGGTGGTGGTCTGGAACTGGACGCGGTCCTGCAATCTGCGGTGCGCGCACTGCTACGCCTCCGCCGTCCAGGGCCGCGTACCCGGGGAACTGCATACACGTGCGGCCCTGGCATTGATCGACGACTTTGCCGAGATGCGGGTGCCGGCGCTGATCCTCTCCGGCGGCGAGCCGCTGATGCGCCGCGACGCGATGGAACTGCTCAACGCCGCGCGGGGCCGGGGGCTGCGCTGCACGCTGTCCAGCAACGGCACGCTGATCACGCGCGCGCGGGCGCGCCAGATCGCCGAGGCCGGGGTCGTGTATGTGGGCATGAGCATCGACGGGCCGCGCGAGATGCACGACCGCTGGCGGGGGCAAGCCGGGGCGTACGACCGCACGCTGGCGGCCGTCGGCCACCTGCGGGAGGAGGGCGTCCGTGTGGGGCTGCGCTTCACACTGCATGCCGGCAACGTGGACCACGTCCCCGAGGTGCTGGACCTGGTCGAAGCGCACGGCATCCAGCGCATCTGCTTCTACCACCTGGTGCCCAGCGGACGGGGTAGCGGGCTGGACCCCCTGCACCTGGACCGGCCGCGCACCCGCGCCGCCCTGGATCTGCTGCTGGAACGTGCGCGCCGCTGGCTGGACGAGGGCCGGGACGCCGAATTACTCACCGTGGACAACCACTCCGATGGTCCGTACGCCCTGCTGTGGGCGGAGCAGTACCTGCCCGAACGCGCGCCGGGGGTGCGCCGGCTGCTGGGACGCAACGGCGGCAACCGGTCGGGCCGCGCCCTGATCGCCATCGACAACCTCGGTCGGGTCCATCCCGACCAGTTCTCGCCCGGGGTGGTGTTGGGCGACGTCCGTGAGCGCGGGGTGCGCGCGCTCTGGGAGGAAGGGAGCTCGGCGCTGGAGGCCTACCGTGCGCAGGCCGCGCACCTGCACGGCCGCTGCGCCTCCTGCGCCTGGCGGCAGGTGTGCAACGGCAACCTGCGGGCCCGGGCCGCGGCGGCGGGAGATCCTCTGGGCGCCGACCCGGATTGCGTCCTCACCGACGCGGAGGTGGCGATGCAGGGGGTGGGGTGAGGGCACAGCCTTCCCGCGCCCCTGCGGTGCCCGGTCCCCCGGCGCCGCGACCGGCCAGCCGGTCCAGCAGGCCCGCCCGGACCGCAGGCCACTCGGCCTCCAGGATCGAGAACACCACCGTGTTCCGCAGGGTTCCGTCCCTGCGGATGCGGTGGTGGCGGAGCGTCCCTTCATAAACAGCGCCCAGCTTGCGCAGCGCGGCCTGCGAGCGGAGGTTCAGGTGGTCCGTCTTGAGTTGCACGCGGATGGCCCGCCAGTCCTCGAAGGCGTGCCGCAACAGCAGCAGCTTGGCCTCGGGGTTGACGGCCGTGCTCCATGCGGGGCGCGCGTACCAGGTCCAGCCGATCTCCACCGCGCGGTGGGCATGCTGGACATCCAGGTAGCGGGTGCTGCCGCAGGCCAGGCCGGTGGCCCGTTCCACCACGGCGAACGCGTACTCCGCGCCGGCGGACTCGGCGGCCTGCGCGTCGGCGATGAAGCGCGCCAACTGCGCGGCATCGCGCAGGTCGGCAGACAGCCACGGCCAGATCGCGGCGGACTCCGCCGCCGCGGCCAGAGCTGGGGCGTGGTGGGGACGCAGGGGTTCGAGGCGGACGTGGACCCCCTCCAGAGACACCGGACCCAGCGCGCCCATGGTCAAGCCCTCCCGGGGTGCGGCCAGCCGGAACGTGTCTTCGAGCTGTGTTCCATCGGAGTGGGCGGGGGCAACGCGCTCATACCGTTGCAGCCGCTACGCTGCAGAACATCCTTCGTCGTGATCGCCAGCGGATAGGTCGGATCAGTGGGCGAAACCGTGCAGTAGTTGCCAGCGTGGGTATCCAACCCCAACACACCGTCCTCAGTGGTGTCCGACTCCCACCAGTCACCGGCGGCATCGTTGGCCGCGTCCTGCAGGGGCCATGTCGCGGCGTAGGTCCGGATGTAGAGGTCGCTGCCCAGAACTCCGCGCTGTCGCCCTTGGGTGTGGTCCCAGTGTCCACAACGGCGATGGGCGTTGGCTGGATGTCCGTCCAGCATGCGCCGGGGGGACATGCCCCCTTGCTTGGGATCCTTGGGGCGGCCAGCGTCGCGCCCGACGCGGCCGCGCCTTTGACGCAGCCGCTGACGACGGCCCCCTGTGACGAACTGTTACCGGGGGCCGTACCGCAGCCCGCCAACAGGGCCAACGCCAAGGATATCGTCAGTATCCGTGCTCGTGCCAGGTACCATCCCCTTTGATCTCCCTCTTGGGGCAGTGCGCCATGCCCAGCCGCCGCCGACCCGCGCCTGTCGCCCACGGATGTGGCTGGCAGGTGATTGGAACGGGGTGTTTTCTAAGCGATGGAGGGTCCATCCTACCCGCGCCACTGGCGCAGGATGGCGTCATTCTCATGGGGTGAGGCGCCAGTGTCCGGGACCGCTCGCCGCGCCGCGCCTGCGGCGCGACGCAGTGCCCAGAGCGCGGGACCATCCGCCACGGGGCCACCAACGGCAGAGAGCGACCGATCCGGCCGCACGGGAGGGGGGCGAGACGCCCCCCTCCCGCCCGACCGAGGCCGCTTACGGGAGGAAGTGGCCCACGCAGGTGTCTCCCGGGTGTTGGTAGCTAAACGTTCCGTCCGGACAGGTCGAGTTGAGCCAGATCGTGCCGGTCGTCTGGATCCCGGTCCCCCTTGTGCCGCCGAGCGCGGCTTCGGCCAGGTCGGCGCCGTCCAGGTTGAGGTCGGTGGCCTGGGCGACGCTGATGGCCGCCCCCGTGAGATTGGCCCCGCTGAGGTTGGCGTCGTTCAGGTTAGCCCCGTTGAGGTTGTCGTCCTGCATGTCGGCGCCGCTGAGGTTCTGTCCCTGGAGGTTGGCGTTCACAAAGTCGCGGGACGCCAGTTGGCAGCCCAGCGTCGATGCGGTGCACCCCCACGCGGCGTGGCCCACCAAAGAGGCGCTGGTGCTGGCGCCCGTGCTCGTGGTCACATCGAGCGAAGCCTGTTCGGTGGTCGGCGCCGCGGCGACGGCACCCGCCTGGCCCGGGGAAAAGCGCACCGTCACCTGGCACGTGCTGCCCGCCGGCAGGGTTTGCGGGCAGTTGTCCGCGGTCACCTGCCACTGGGTGGCCTGACCGTCCGCCAGCCGGAGGTGCAGCCCGGTTGCCGGACCGGCCCCGCTCTGTACGCTGAAGGCTTCGGACACGGCCCTACCCCCGACGAGCACCGGCTCGGTGACGCTGCCGAACGCCGAGGTGGACGGCGTGACGCGCAGTGCCTGGACCGGACCCGTTCCCCCTCCCCACCCCGCGCCAGGCCGGCCGTCCACCAAGGGGTTGTCGGTGGCCTGCACGGCACGCGCGCGGAGTTGGATGACGGCGCGGCCGCCCTGGAAGGAGTCGGAGGTGGCGGCGGGGAGGGTCCAGTGGACGGTGACGGTGTCCCGCGCCCCCGGCGTCCAGGCACCGGGCGGGGTGGTGCCGCCATCCAGGAGCAGCTGGCCGGTGAGCGCGCCCTCACAGCTGGCAGACGCGCCCGCGCGTCCCGGGACGCACGTCAACGCCGGCAGGCCCAGGGTGTTGCCCATGCCGTCGCTGAGCGCGACCTGCAGTCCGGCCGACCCCCCGACCAACAGGGGTTCCCCGCCCTCCGGCGTGAGGCTGCCGCGGGGCGTCTGTGCCGGTGCGGCCGACGCGCGGACCTGGATGTCGAGCCCGACCCAGGCGGCCAGGGTGCCGCCGTACCGGAGGCTGTACTGGCAGTGGCCGCTGTCCCCGGGTTCGATGTTGGCGACGACGCAGTCGAGGGCTGGTGCGCGCCGGTCCAGGGAAACGGTGTCTGTGGCGAACGAGTCCGTCTGGGGCGTGGTGGCGCTGGTGAAGAACGCGAAGCTGGCCAGCCCGGTGGCCAGCCCCGCAGTCCCCAGCGCCAGGGCGATGAGGCCGAGGCGGCGGATCTGACGGGTCGGGAAGCGCACGCCGATCCCTCCCTACGCACCGCTGGTGCACCGCCCACCCTAGCAGGGATGGCAATTATTGTCAGTACCAGAAGAGTCCCAATATATGGATCTCGGGGGCGTGGCGCCCGAGCTGGGGAGGGTGGGCCGTGGTTGGCGCAGGGGACGGTAGGGCGCGACGGCGTACCCGCGAGGCGTGCCGGCGGCGGGTGCGGGAAGGCTGGAGCGTTGGGGGCACGCTTCCTGGAGCGGGTCCGGCGGGGCGATCTCGGCGGGATCTTGGCCTTGCAGCCGGAGGAAGCGTTCCCGGCGTTCCCGGGCGGTACGCTGGGCGCCGCCGCCATCCGCCCTTGGCGGCTGCTGGCCGCGGGCTTTCGGTTCAGCGGACGTGGACGGCCGGCGATCGTGGCCGACGACCCTGCGCTGACCTCCACGGCCTTTGCTGGCGGGACGACCGCCAAGGTGGTGCGGTGGCGGTCCCACGGCACCTGGGGCTGGGGCCGCGCCCCCGCCCGACGTCCGCTGAGACGGGAGGGAAGGCGCGCCCTCCGGGCTCTCGGAACCCTCGCCCGCCAGCCATCGTCTCCTACGGGGAGCGTCCCGGCCACCGCCACGCGGGTGATGCGTCCGTTGGCGCCAGGCCACCCGCGAACGGAGGTGGGTGCGTTGTTCCACCGCCCCTGGACCGGCCGCCGGGCGTTGCTCTCCGGTGGGGTACTCGCTGTCCTCAGCGCATGCCTGGCGGTGGGCGCGCGCTTGCCGCGGCCGCCTGCGGCGGTCCGTGCGGCTGGCACGGCCGCCGCACGCGCTTCCTCTGCGGGGGCCGCTTCCTCGATCCCTCCGGTCAACCCTGCCGCCTCTCCCCCGGCCCCGATCACGGTGACGGCCTCCCGGCCGCTGGTCGTGCGTCGGACGCCCGCCCCTGCGTCCCTGACCCCGCCGGCCGGGATGGTCAACATGGTCTTCTCCAACGCGCGGAACGGCTGGATGGCCACATCGCCGCAGGCGGGGGCCAACGGTTGGACGGGCGGCATCTGGCGCACCACCGACGGCGGCGCGACCTGGTCGGAGGTCTGGCGGGGATACCCGGTGCGCCTGGACCGCATCGGACTCTTGCCCGGCGGTGTCGGACTGTATGCGGCAGGGGTTCGCCTCACCGGACACAGCCCGTTCCTCTCCCCCGTGTGGCTCACGTCCACGGCGGGCTCCGCCTGGACCGCCGTGGCGCCCACGCTCCCCGGGGGCTCCGCGCAGCCGGGAAACCCGCCCTGGCTGTCCATGCGCTTCGACTTCGTCTCCGCCACCACCGGATTTGCCACGGGCGACCCGGCCGAGACCTCCGGCGGGGCGACGCCGATGTGGGAGACCACGGACGCCGGGCGGGTGTGGCGCGCGCTGGCTCTGCCGTTCGGCTTCCAGGCCACGGGTGGCCTGGACTTCACCAGTGCCGCCGACGGATGGATCACCGGCGGCGCCAAAGGCACGTGCGACCAGATCTGGAGGACGACCGACGGCGGCGGCCATTGGACGCCGGTGTTCGGCACCTGCCCGCCATACACGCTCTACGCCCTGGACTTCGCCGCCGGCGGCCACGGCTTTGCGGCCGGCGGGCGCCTGTCCCTGGCCAGCCCCGTCCTCAATCAGGCCGGAATCCTGGAGACTTCCGATGGAGGCCGGGAGTGGCAGAGCGTGTACCACAGCGGCGGGCAGGCGGCCGCGCCCGTTACCGGGCTCTCCTTCTCCTCGCCCACCCAGGGTTGGGCATGGGGCAGCACCTGCCTGCCGGGCGCCCAGGGGCCCTGCCCCGGGACGGTGATCGTCAGCGCGAACGGCGGGACGACCCGCGACCGCCCTGACTGCCTCCGGAGCGAACGCATGGGCCAACGTGGGCTACGGGCAGGCGCCGGTACGCACGCTGGACGGCGGCCGCCGGTGGACCGCGCTTCCCACGACCCCGCCGCCGCCCATCGCGAGTCTGGATGGCGTTGTGGCGGCGCCGGGCTCCAGTGGCCTCTGGATCGCGACCCGGGGCGGCACTTTCTTCTCCGGTGACGGCGGCCAGGGGTGGGCGACATCGCCCGTCACCGGCGCCGACCTGCCGGTGGCGGCGGCCTCCGCTGATACCCTGTTCGCGACGGACGGCGGGGATGCGCTCCAAGTCTCGCGGAACGGCGGCGCGACATGGAGCACGGTTGCCGTGCCCGGCAGCGTGGTCGACGCCGTGGCGTTCGCCAGCGCCCTTCAGGGCTGGGCGGTGGTGACCCCGCCGGACTGTCGTTTCTGTGCCGTCGTGGACCGCACGGTGGACGGCGGACGGACCTGGCGGACCGTCGGGCGAACACATCTGCTCGGGGACCAGCCGGGCGTGGCCTTCGGCGGGTCGGTCGGGGTGATCAGCAGTTCGGTGAACGTCGGCGGCGCGGGGGTGGTTCTGGAGGAGCCGGCCATCGGCGTCAGCCGCGATGGCGGCGTGACCTGGACAGACACCGTCCTCCCAGGGCAGGCCACCACCTGCGGGTCGCCCGCCGTCGTCTCCGACACCGTCTGGGTGCCGTGCCAGTCGCCCGGCGGCACGGGATACATCCTGCGCAGCGGCGACGCCGGCCGGACATGGGTGAAGTATGTCGCGGACGGTGTGGTCCCCCTGGGGCTGGTGATGACGACGGCGGAGCGGGGCTGGATGCTGGCCGCCGCTGGGGGACCGACCGCCGAGGCCCTCTTCCGCACGACAGACGGCGGAACGACGTGGACCCAGGTGTGGCCCACCCTCCCCTAACCCGCCGCGGCGGGCGGCGGCTCGGGGCCGCGCTCACTCCGGACCCAGCACCTCGGAGGGGTCCACCAGTTCGACCGCCTCCACGGCCCCCAGCGGCTCTGGATCCCCGACCACCCCGTCGGGATACGCCGCCCCGGGGACGTCGCTGGGGGTGTTGCTGGACCCGTAGCGGGCGACGGCCTGCCAGCTGTCCTCACCGTCGAAACCGGCGGGCCCGTCCGGCCCGTTCCAGGTGCGGGCAAACGGCGGCGAGAGCAGGGACTCCTCAGCGGGGCGCTCGCCGTGCCGCCGGGCCACGGCGTTCTCCACGTCGCCCTGGCAGGTCACGCACATGCTCGCCTCCGGGCGGACCTCCAGGCGCTCGCGGGCGATGGGCCGTCCGCAGCGCTCGCAGCGGCCGTAGGTGCCGTCGCGGAGACGCGCCAGGGCAGCCTCGATGTCGTCCAACTGGCGGGAGAGGGTCACGGCGGTGCCCATGCGCTGCTCCCGCTGCCAGGTCTCCGTGCCGAGGTCGGCGGGGTGGTTGTCGTAGGTGGACAGTTCCGACAGGCTCTCGCCCTGTGTCTGGTCCAAGCCGGCGCCGATCCGCAGCCCGTCCAGGGTGCGCCGGATCGTCTTGCGTTCGTGCCGCAGCCGCGTACGGGCCTGACGCTGCCACGCCCCGTCCATGCGTGTCACCTCGACGCACAGCATGCCCGGTTGCGGGCGGCCCGCCTCACCCCCGGAGGTCCAGGCGGGCCCCCGGCGCGTCGGATGGCAGGGGGCCGGTCGCTGGCGGCGCGGCGCGCCTGGCGGGCCGCGCCTTCTTCTGATCCCGCCGTTCCGGGCCGCGGCCGGGCGTCTTGCCCGGGCCCAGGGGCGGCAGTGGCGGGATGGCGCCCAGATGCTCCGTTCGGTCCAGGGCCATGGCGGTCGCTCCTCGTCGGCAGGCTACCGCAGCGCGTCCAGGCCGTCCCCCAGGTGCGCGCGCAACCGGAGCACGGCCCGGCTGTGCAGTTGCGAGATGCGCGACACCGTCACGCCCAGCACGGCTCCGATCTCCTTGGGAGTCAGGCCGTCATAGTAGAAGAGGGTGACCACCGTGCGCTCCCGCTCGGGCAGGGCCTCCAGCGCCTCCGCCAGGATGCGCTCCCGGTCCCGCCACTCGGCGTTCTGCAGTGGGTCCGGCGAATCCTGGTCCTGGATGAGGTCGCGCAGGGCGTGCTCGTCCATGGCGTCCTCACCCCAGAGCTCGTCGAGCGAAAGCACGGCGCCGCGCTCGATCTCCCCCATCATCTGGGTGAAGGCGCGCGGGGTCAGGCCCAGTTCCTCGGCGACCTCGGCGTCCTCCGCGGCGCGCCCGGTGCGCGCCTCCACCCGGCGGTAGGCGTCCTCGACCCCCTTGGCCCGCTGCCGCACGGACGCGGGGACCCAGTCCACGGCGCGCAGGCCGTCGACGATCGCCCCCTTGATGCGTGTGTAGGCGTACGTCTCGAACTTGACGCCGCGTGCCGGATCGAAGCGTTTGATGGCGTCCAAAAGCCCGAACACCCCGTAGCTGTACAGGTCGTCGATATCGATGTGCGGCGGCAGGCCGAGGGCCAGGCGGGCGGCGACATGCTTGACCAGCGGCAGATATGCCGCCACCGCGTCCTCCCGCGCCGCCGCGTCTGCGCTGTGATACGCGGCGCGCACACCGGCCAGCGCCTCACCGCGCTCGGACCCCGCCGGCGGACCGCCCCGAGCGCTCATCCCCTCGCCTCCCCTGCTCCGATGTCCCCGCGCCGGCCGAACGTGGCCGCCAGTGCCCGTACGGCGCGGGCGGCGGGTGCCTGCGGGGCGTCGATCAGTAGCGGACGCTGCCCGCGGACGGCCCGTGGCAGTGCGGGATCACGCGGGATCGCCCCCAGGTACACCGGACTCCACTGGAGGTACGATCGGCAGACACTGGCCAGGGCCCGAAAGGCCGCGCTCCCGTCGGCGGCCCCGTCGACCAGGTTGACCACCAGCCCGACCCAGGCGTCGGCGTTCTGCCGGCGCAAGGTCTTGAGCGTGGCGTAGGCGTCGGTCAGGGCCGTCGGTTCTGGCGTGGTCACGACCACCGCCTCGCGTCCCACGCCCAGCAGGCTGCGCACGACCTCACCCAGTCCGGCGCCGGCGTCCAGCAGGATGACATCCGCGCGCTCGGCCAGATCGGACAACAGCCCCGGCCACATCGCCGCCTCGCCCCGCGCCGCGTCCGCATCCCAAGCCTCGGGTGGAGCCGCGACCAAGCGGATCCCCCAGGGGCCGGGGATCTCCACCTCGTCCAGGGCGCATTCCCCGTTCAGCACGTGCCCCAGGTGGCGGGCAGGCGCCATGCCCAGGAGCACGTCCAGGCTCCCCAGGCCGACATCGCAGTCCACCAAGACCACGCGGCTGCCGCGTGCCTGGAGCGCCAGGCCGAAGTTGAGGCAGAAGTTGCTCTTGCCCACCCCGCCCTTGCCCCCGGCCACCGTCACGATCCGCGTGGTGGGCGCGTTGGGACGTCCCCGCACCTGCCGCACCCAGCGGGAGAGGTGTTCGCCCTGTTGCGCCGAGGAGAGCCAGGCTCCGATGCCCACGATCCATCCCCCTCTCGCCGGTCTTCAGCCCGCGCGGTTCGCGGATGGCAGGGCGTGGAGCAGCTGATCGGGCCAGGCCACGAAGAGGTCCTCCGGGACGCGCTGGCCGGCAGAGGCGTACGAGAGCGGGATTCCCCGCTGGCCGGCCGCCGCCGGCGCCTCCGGGGCGGCCTCACACTCGTCCAACTTGGTGATGAGCAGGCGGTCCGCCAGACCGCGGTACCGCTGCAGCACGGCATCCACCTCTGCCGCCCGGGTGGTCGCCGCCAGCACCAGATGTACCTCCAGGCCGACCCGGACGGCCCCCGGGCGGTCGGCGGCCTCGCGCAACACGCCCAACAGGGCGGAGAGCTCCTGCATGCGGCGGTCGTCCCGGTGGCCGCGGCCGGAGGTGTCCACCAGCACGACGTCGACATCCTGCATGCGCTCCAGCGCCCGCGCCAGCGCCCCGGGTGTCGGGGCCACCTCCAGCGGCACGCCCAGGATGCGCGCATAGGCTCCCAGCTGGTCCACACCGCCGACGCGGAAGGTGTCCGCCGTGATCAGCCCCACCCGCCAACCCTGCTGCAGGTGGAGTTGGGCCGCGAGTTTCGCGGTGCTGGTGGTCTTGCCGGCGCCCGTGGGACCCACCAGCGCGACCAACCGCCGTTCACCGGCCTGCACCCGGATGGGGACGGGCGCCGTGGCCGCCAAACCTACGGCCTCGCCGCCGAGCACCGCCCGGCGCACCAGCGCGGGGTCCGCTCGCTCGGTGACGTCTAACGCCGCGGGGCGGCGGGGCGGGGGCTGGTCGACGGCGGCCCGGATCTCCACCATGTCGAAGCGGCGGAGATAGCGCCGCCAGCCCTTCTGGCGGACGACCCGCGTCTCGACGATCACCGCGTCGCTGCCCAACTGCCGCCGCACCGCGGCGATGGCCTGCTGCAGATCCGGGGCCAGGAAACGCTGGATCCTCATCCCCGACCGCCTCCCCAACTAGGCGCTGACCTGGCCCATACTCTGGACGTCCAACTCGCCGACCAACTCTGCCGTCGACACCACGCGCACGTGCGGGAAGCTGCGTTCCAACAGCCGCCGGAAGATGGGGCGCGCCGCGGGGGTCGTGAGCACGACCTGGGGCATGCCGTGCGACCCCAGCGCCTGCAGTCCCCGCTCCAGCGACTGTTTGAGATTGCGGAGCCCGAGGGCGTCCAGCCCGCCTCCGATGCCGGCGGCCACGTCGCTGAGCCGCGCCTCCAGGTCCGGATCGAGGGTGAGTACCCCCATGCGCTCGCCCCCGCCGTGCAGGTCCCGTGTGATCTCGCGCGCCAGCGCCGCGCGGGCGCGTTCGGTGAGCGCGTCCGCGTCCTTGGACTGGCTGGCGCCGTCGGCCAGGGCCTCCAGGATCGCGGGCAGGTTGCGGATGGACACCCCCTCGCGCAGCAGGTTCTGCAGCACGCGCAGCACGGTCCCGGTGGGGACCAGGCCGGGGACGAGTTCGTCCACCAGGGAGGGTTGGCGCCCGCGCACCACCTCCAGCAGGGCCTTGCACTCCTCGCGCGAGAGGATCTCGGCGGCGTGCCGCTTGCACACCTCCGTGAAGTGGGTGGCCAGGACCGTCGCCGGGTCGACCACGGTGTACCCGGAGAGTTCGGCGCGGGCCTTGTCCGCGGCGCTGATCCACAGCGCCGGCAGGCCGAAGGCCGGCTCGCGCGTAGGGGTTCCGGGCAGATCCGGGGCGTCCCCGGTGCCGGCGTCCATGGCCAGAAAGGCGTCGGGAAGGATCTCTCCGCGGGCGACCTCGCTCCCGCGGATGCGGAAGCAGTACCCGTGGGGGGGCAGCTGCACGTCGTCGCGCACCCGCACGAGCGGGAGCACCACCCCGCGCTCCAGGGCGATCTGCTTGCGGCACAGGGCGACCCGCTTCATGAGCTCCCCGCCGCCGCTCCCCTCGGCCAGCTTGAGCAGCCCGTAGCCGAGCTCGATCTCCAGCGGGTCGACCTCCAGCAGGCGCAGGGCGTCCTCGGGCGTCTGGCCGCCGGGGACCTGCAGCGCCGCGGCGGCCTCCGGCGCCGCCGCGCTGCGCGCCGCCGCCTGCCGGCGGGACGAGGCCCGACCGACCAGCGCGAGGGCGATGGCCAGCGCGAAGAAGGGCACCTTGGGCAGCCCGGGGATGAGGCCCAGGATGACCAGCGCCACCGCGCCGGCATACAGCACGCGCGGCTGCGCGCTGAACTGCATCCCCAGCTCGGTGCCCAGGTTCTCCTGGGAGGCCGTGCGCGTGACCAGGATACCGGTGGCGACGCTGATCAACAGCGCCGGGATCTGCGCGGACAACCCGTCGCCCACGGTCAGGAGGGTGTAGTCGGTGAGTGACTGGGACAGCGTCAGGTGCCGCTGTAGCATGCCGATCAGGAATCCGGCCACGATGTTGATGCCGATGATCAACAGGGCGGCGATGGCGTCGCCCTTGACGAACTTGCTGGCGCCGTCCATCGCGCCGTAGAAGTCGGCCTCCCGCTCGATCTCCTCGCGCCGCTGGCGCGCCCGCCGCTCGTCGATCAGGCCGGCGTTGAGGTCGGCGTCGATGGACATCTGCTTGCCGGGCATGGCGTCCAGGGTGAAGCGCGCCGCCACCTCGGCCACGCGCTCGGCGCCGCGGGTGACGACGATGAACTGGATGATCACCAGGATTAGGAACACGATGAACCCGACCAGGGGGTTCCCGCCGACCACCACCTGGCCGAAGGCCTGGATCACGCTTCCGGCGTTGCCGTGGAGCAGGATCAGGCGCGTGGTCGAGATGTTCAGCGCCAGGCGGAACAGGGTGGTCAGCAGCAGGAGGGCCGGCAGGGCGGAGAAGTCCAGGGCGCGCTGCGTATACATCGCCAGCAGCACCACGCAGAGCGCCGCCGCCAGGTTGGCGGCGATGAGCACGCTCAGAAGGGCCGGCGGAATCGGCACGACCATCATCAGCACCATCAGGATGACGGCCATCCCGAGCAGGAGGTCTGAGCCGAAACGCACCGCTCCGATCTTGGGCACGGGGCTCCCCCCTTTCTCCTAGGCCCGTCCCTGGGCGCGCCAGACATAGGCCAGGACCTCGGCGACGGCCCGGTACAGGGCCTCCGGCACCGCCTGGCCGACCTTGATGGTGGCGTGCAGCGAACGCGCCAGCGGCGGGTTCTCCACCACCATCACCCCGGCGCCGCGCGCGACCGCCTTGATGCGCTCGGCCATGAAGTCCCGCCCCTTGGCCACCACGACCGGCGCGGCCATGCGCTCGGCGTCGTAGCGCAGCGCCACGGCAACGTGGGTCGGGTTGGCGATGACCACGTCGGCTTTGCGGACTTCGCTGAGCATCCGGCGGCGGGAGAGTTCCCGCATGCGCCGCCGGCGCTGGCCGCGAAGTTGGGGGTCTCCCTCCTGCTCCTTGACCTCCTCGCGCAACTCCTGGCGCGTCATGCGCAACTGGGTGTCCATCTCGTAACGCTGGTAGAAGTAGTCGCCCACGCCGACGATCGCCAGCACGATCCCGACCCGCAGGAAGCCCGCCAGCATCGCCTGGTATGTGAGGTGCACGGCCACCACGGCCGACAGGTTCGCGTTCACCAACTCCACCAGCAGGGCGTGCATCGGGCCCCACAGGACCGCGACCAGGCCCCCGATGCGCAGCGCGGCTTTCCCCAACTCGACCAGGGCCCTGCGCGAGAAGATGCGCTGCATGCCCTGCACCGGGTTGATCCGCCCGAAGTCAGGGGTCAACCCGCCCGGCTGCAGGGCCAGGCCGGTCTGGGCCAGGCCGACGGCGACGGCCGCCAGGGCGGCCGCGCCCAGCACGGGAGCGAGCACGCCGATCCCCGCCCGCCCTCCCGCCTCCAGGGTCGCCATGGTGTTCTGCACGTTCAGGCCGGTGGACGGCAGCCCGCCCCACACGCCGGTGGCCCAGTCGGAGACCGCGGTGGCCGCGCCCGCACCGCTCAGCCGCAGTGCGCCGGTCGCCGCCAGGAGCACCGCGGCCGACGTCAGGTCGCCGCTGTGCGCCACCCGCCCCTCCTGGCGCGCCTTCTGCCGTCGGCGGGGGGTGGCCGGCAGGGTCCGCTCGCCCTCGGCGAAGCGCTGCAGGTCGAACCGCCAGGCGCCCCCGCTCACGGCAGCACCCCCCCCAGGCGGGCCAGGGTCGCGGGGACCAACTGCGTGAAACTGGAGACGAGCGTGGGGGTCACCAGCAGCAGCACCGCCGTGCTGACCAACGTCTGCGCCGGGAGCACGCTCTGCAGGACGTTGAACTGCGGCACGATGCGGCCGATCAGGCCCAGGATCAGAGACAGGGCCAGACTGACGGCCATGACCGGCAGCGCCAGCGTCAGGGCCAGACCGAAGGCCCACGTCACGGCGCTGAGCAGCGCCTGGGTGGTGGCGCCCACCGGCAGCGGCGCCGACAGCGACAGGTGCTGGAAGGAGAGCGTGACCGCGCCCACCAGGACCTCCAGGCCGCCGGCCGCCAGGTAGGCCAGGCTGGCCAGGAGGTTGAACCAGTTGCTCAGCAGCGAGATCGGCTGGCCGTAGAGCGGATCGACCTCCTGCGCGATGGAGAATCCCAACTGCACGTCCAGGGCGGCGCCCGCGATCTGCGCCACGGAGAAGACGATCTGTGCCATCAGCCCCAGCAGCAGCCCGACGACCACCTGCTCGGCCACCCCGAACACCAGGGGCAGCACGGCCGAGGGCAGGGGGCCCTGCCCGGCGGCGGCGGCGGGGAGCGCCACCACGGCCACGAGGACCGCCAGGATGGCGCGCACCTGTCCGGGCAGGGAGGACGAGGAGAGCAGGGGTGCCGTGGCCACGACGCCTGAGCTGCGCCCCAACACCAGCCAGAACAGCGCCAGCGAGTCTGGACCCGACGGCAGGATGTGCATCCCAGCGGTCCCCTCCCTTCCCCAGCGTCCGGCCCGGTCAGATGAGACCCGGCAGCCCCGTGATCAGGCTGCGCGTGAAATCGATCAGGTTGGCCAGCATCCACGGTCCGAAGAAGACCAGGGCCAGGATCATCGCCGCCAGCTTGGGCAGGAAGCTGAGGGTTTGCTCGTTGATCTGGGTGGTGGCCTGGATCAGGCTGACCACCAACCCGACGGCCAGCCCCAGGCCCAGGATGGGGCCCGCCAGCTTGAGCATCAGCAACACGGCTTCCTGGCCGATCGTCAGGACGTACCCCTCGGTCACAGGCCATCCCCCCCCAGCATCACCGTCACATGGGCATCGCGGGCGTCGCCGGCCTCCGGGTCAGGCGGGTCAGTGGAAGCTGAGCACCAGGGACTGCACCAGCAGCGCCCAGCCGTTGACCAGCACGAAGAGCAGGATCTTGAACGGCAGCGACACCAGCATGGGCGGCAGCATGACCATGCCCATGGCCATCAGGGTGCTGGCCACCACCAGGTCGATCACCATGAAGGGCACGAAGAGCAGGAACCCCATCTCGAACGCGGTGCGCAACTCGCTGATCACGAAGGCCGGCAGCAGGATCTGCAGGGGCGGGGTGGCCGTCGCCGTCCCCGTCGCCGCGGGCACCGCGGCGGCCGGCAGGGCCTTGCCGCTGGCGGCCGCCTGCTCGCGCTGCTCCAGAGATTGGAAGAGGTTGATGTCCGCCGTGCGGGTCTGCCGGAGCATGAAGGCCTCCAGCGGCTGTTCGGCGGCCCCCAAGGCCTGCGGCAGGGTCATCGTCCCCGCCGCGTACGGACGCCAGGCGGTGGTGTAGATCTGCTGGATGGTCGGCGTCATGACGAACGCCGTGAGGAAGAGGGCCAGGCCGACCAGCACCTGGTTGGGCGGCAGTTGGGAGCTGCCCAGGGCGCTGCGCGCGAAGGCCAGCACCACGACGATGCGCGTGAAGGACGTCATCAGCAGCAGGACCGAGGGGGCCAGGGACAGCACGGTCAGCGCCAGTAGGATCTCCAGGCTGGTGGAGACCTGCTGGGGCCCGGACGCGCCGTTCAGGCCGACGGTGATGCTCGGCAGCGTGGTGCTGGCGGTCGCCGCCCAAGCGCCCCCGCCGCCGGCCAGCACGGCCAGGCCACCGGCCCCCGCCAATCCCCAGCGCGCGACATCACGCATTCGCGGACCCCCCCGGGCCTCGACGCCGGGCGACCAGCTCGGCGAGGGTGCGGGCGAAGGGCCCCCCGGCCCCGGGCGCCCCTTCCCCCGCGCGAGGCAGCAGGAGCGCCACCTCGTCGGGATCCCGAATCGCGTCCAACAACGTCACGCCCTTGTCGGCCAGCCCGAGGATGAGGACGCGCCGGCCCACGTGGACGGCGCAGATCTGGCGGCCGTTGCCCAGAGAGAGGGCCCCGAGCAGGGCGAAGCTCCCGCCGCCCACACCACCGCGCCCCAGCCGCCCCAAGGCGCGGCTGGCCCACCAGGCCAGGAGCAGCACGCACCCGAAGACGAGCACGTCGCGCAGCGCCGTCCATATCCCGGGTGTGCTCAACCCAATCGCTCCACGCGCTCTTGGGGGGTGAGCACGTCGGTGATGCGGACCGCGAACTGCTCGTCCACGACCAGGACCTCGGCGCGCGCCACCCGGCGCCCGTTGACGAGCACGTCCAGGGGGTCGCCGGCCAGCCGGTCCAGTTGGAGGACGCTGCCGGGCACCAGCGCGAGGATGTCGCGGATCTGCCGCTCGGTGCGCCCCAGTTCGACGGAGACGACCAACGTCACGTCCAGGAGCGCCTCGGGGTCTGGTTGTCCCCGGGACGGGGCCGCGCTCAGCGGCGGGAAGGCCGCCCGCGCCGGGGCGTCCCCGATGGCCGGCAGGGACCGTAGCGCCGCCTCCAGCAACCCCCCAGACACCCAGAGCCAGGCAGTCCCGGCCGTGCCCCCGCGGGTGCAGCGAAACTCCAGGGGCGCCAGCGCGGCCTCCTGGGTGCCGGCGGGCGCCGGCGCGGGCGGGACGGGCGCGCCTTCCAGCGGGCCGCAGAACTCGGAGAACAGCCCGACCGCCCCGACCAGCCAGTCCGTCAGGGCGGGGCTGCCGGCGGGCTCGGACAGCCCCGCCGAGAAACTCGCGCGCAGCCATGCCGCCTCCGGCAGGCCGGCCACCGCGACCGTGGCGGCGGCGCCCGCCGTCGGGACCGTGCGCGCCAGCCCGGTGAACATGACGGGGGCGGACACCCGCTCCTCCGTCCACGCCTGCTCCGCCAACTCCGCCAACCGTTCACCCAGGGCGAACAGGCGCGCCTCGTTTCCGTCCACCTGTGCCGCCGCGCTAGCGCCCCCCATCGGGACCGCCTCCCGGACCGAGGATTTGGATCGCCAGTCGGCCGCCGCTGCGGCCCACGCGCGCCACATGCTTGTCCGTGCCCCGGATCTCGACCGTCGCCGGGGCCCCCGCAGGGATCCCCAGCGGCACCAGGCTCCCGGGGCGCAGGCACATCGCGTCGCTCAGCCGCAGTTGCACGGTCGCCAGGCGGACACCCAACGGGACGGGCACTTCGGCCAGGTGCCGGCGGATGTCTGGGGCGCGGCTGCCGGGTTGCTCGCTCACCTCGGCCCGCCACTGGCCGGCGGCCAGCTTCTGCACCAGCGGCTCGACCATGGAGAAGGGCAGGCACAGGCGCACCGTGCCCTCGCGCCGCCCCAGGCCGAACACCAGCGAGGTGCTGAGGACGATGTCGTTGGGGCCGGCGACCTGGGCGAACAGTGGGTTGGTCTCCAGGGCCAGGATCCGGGGCCGCAGGGTCAGCACGTGGGACCAGGCGTCGCGCCAGCATTCGAGGACGCTCTGCAGCACCCGTTGCAGGACGGTGAGTTCGATCTCGGTCGTGGGCCGGTTCAGAACGGCCCCGTCCCCGGCCCCCCCCAGGAGTCGGTCGAGCATGGAGAAGGCGATCACCGGTTCGATGTCCAGCAGGGCCCGCCCGCCGAGCGGGTCGGCCGCGAAGGTGGCCAGGATCGCGGGGTCGGTGGTGTCCTGGACCCACTCCTGGTAGGTCCGCTGCTCGGCCAGCACGCCGTCCACCCGCACGGTGGCCCGCAGTTGGGCCGAGAGCGCGGTGGTCAGGGCCCGGGCCATGCTGTCGTGCACATGGGCGATCTGCCGCAGCACGTCTTTGGGAAACTTGTCCGGGATGCGGAAGTCATAGCGACGCAGGTGCGCGTGCCGCGCCTGCGCGCCGACCCCGGTCTCGGGGTCGGGCGGGCCGGCCGCCGCCTCCTTCCGCACCGCGTGCCGCAGGCTCTCCAATTCCTCGGCGGTCAGATCCCCGACCCCCACGCCGCGCCCCCCCCTACTGCACGATGAACTGCGTAAAATAGACATCGCGCACCGCCGTCTTGGAGCCCAGGACCTGGTCCATCGATCCCTGGATCGCGGATTGCAGCGTCTGCATGCCGTTCTGCGCGTCCAGTTGGGCCAGCGTCAGGGAGCGGATATCCCCGATGACCGCGTTCTCCACCGCGGGCATCTGTGCGGCGAAGGTCTTGGCGACGGTCGGACCGGCGACACCCACGGTCAAGGTCAGCTGCGCGAAGTCGCCGCTGTTGGTACTGGCCAGGTTCGTCGTGATCTGCGGGACCTGCACCTGGACCGTCGGCAGCGGGTGCGGGTGCGACTTTCCGGCCAGGGACCCCGGCAGCTTGAGCAGGCCGAAGTGCAGGGCGGCCGCCAGTCCCCCGACCACCACCACCACCGCGAGCACGAGTCCGATCAGCTTCATGGCCCCTGCGCCCCCTACTGACCGAGCTGTACCAGGGTCTGGAGCACCGTGTTGGCCACGGTGACCACCTGGGCGTTGGCCTGGAAGCCGCGCTCGGCGGAGATCATGTTGGTGAACTGCCGCGCCAGGTTGACGTTGCTACCCTCCAGGCTTCCGCTGGCGATGGTACCGGCGCCCCCCGTGCCCGCGATCCCCACGGTGGGCAGCCCCGAGTTGTTGGCCGTCTGGTACAGGCCCTGGCCGGTCTGCAGCAGGCCCTCGGGGTTGGGGAAGGTGGCGACCGCCACCTGGGCCAGGGTCATGGTGTGTCCGTTGCTGAACGTCCCGGTGACCTTGCCCGAGGCCCCCACGGACAGGCTCTGGAGGGTGGCGGCCGCGTAGCCGTTCTGTGACTGCGGCGTCAGCGTGGTGCTCCCGCCGTACTGCGTGGACCCCGAGAAGTCAGGCGTGATGGTCATGGCCGCCGAGCCGTCGGTCGGCGTCAGCGTGATCTGGCCCGCCGTGGTGACACCCTTGAAGGCGCCGGTCGACGAGAAGTCGAACGCGCCGGTCCCGGCGGCGCCGTCCGGTCCGCTGGCCGTCCACGTCCAGTTGTTGGCCGAGGTGCGCTGCAGGTTGATGTCGACGGTGATCGGGTTGCCCAGCGAGTCGTAGACCGTCAGGGGGACCTGCACGCTCGCCGTCGTGCTGGTCGCGGGGTTGAGGTTCCCCACCAAGGTCGCCTGCGTCGTGGCCTGGGGCGGCAGGGTGCTGGTCTGCGGGATCGTGATCCCGCTCAGGTTGGCGGTGTTTTGCACCGGGAGCTGGCCCAGGGCGTTGGCCATCCAGCCCTGCACCTGGTCGCCGCTGCCCTGCGACACCAGGTTGCCGTTGGCGTCGAAGCCGAAGGTCCCGACCCGCGTATACAGCGTGCCCTGTCCGGCCGAGTGCAGGACGAAGTAGCCGTTGCCCTGCAGGGCGAGGTCGGTGGGGTTGCCCGTCGTCTGCAGCGTGCCCTGGGCCTCGTTGGTGCTCTCCGAGCCCACGGTGACCCCCAGGCCCACCTGCTGCGGGTTGATCCCGCCCGCGGCGGCGGTCGGCGCGGTGCCGCCGTTCACCGTTTGCGCGAACATCTGGGCGAAGTTCAGGTTCTGGGACTTGTATCCCGTGGTACTGACGTTGGCGATGTTGTTGCCGATCACGTCGAGCCACTGCTGCTGGGCCTGGAGCCCGGATACCGCGTCATCCATGGATCGCAGCACTGTCCATCCACTCCTCCTGAGTTCGGGTGGGTCCCCGTTCGCGTCCCGGCCGCCGGGCCTGTCCCGGCGGTGGGCTGCTTCTGTCGTTCCGCAGCCCCGGATCCCCCGGCCTAGCCGGCGTCCAATCCCTAGGCACCGCGAACGAACACGGCACTGTCGATTCCGGTCACCAGCGGTGACCCCGTCCCCATCCGCTCCGCGGTCAGCGCCGTGACCACGACGCCCTGGGGCACCGCGACCACCAGCGCGCACGGCTCCCAGAGGACCAGAGTCTGGCGCGCCCCCTTGGCCGCCGCCTGGCCCACCGCCCGGCGCACGGCCTCCCACCCCGGACCTTCGGCTCGGATCGCGGCCTGGCGGAGGCGCTGGGCCGCGTGCGCCGAAAGGCGCAGCTCGGCCGGTGGGGGGCTGCCGTCCATGGCCTGGCGCATGATGCCCCCGAAGTCCCCCCCGCTGGCCGGCGGGCTTTCGGCGGCCGGGATGTCCCGAGGACCCCCGACCGGCCCGACCCCGCCGGTCATGCGGCCCCACCGGTCGACGTCGCGCCGCCGGCAGAGCCGGTCCCGGCCGCCTGGTGGCCGGAGGACCCGGTGGAGGTGCTCCCACCGCCGCTGCCCGCCCCCGAACTGGAGACCAACTGGCCCACCTCCTGCTGGATGTTCTGCAGCACGGACAGCATCTGGAATTGCGCCAGCTGGGTCACGAACTGCGTATTGCTCACCGGCTGCAGCGGGTTCTGGTACTTCAACTGCGCCACCAGCAGCTGCAGGAAGGCGTTCTCGCCCAACTGGCTGCCGGATGTCGACGACGTCGAGGACGTCGACGACGCCTGCGCGGCCGCGGCCCCCTGTGTCTGCGCCGTACCGCCGATCACCCCGGTCCCCACGTGCCTCACCCCTTTCCACGCCGCCCGTCGCCCCCCGGGCTCAACCCACCAGGTCGAGCCGCCCCGAACCCCGCGCCCGCGGTCCCGGCGGGGAGGCCCGGGCGGGCT
>JAJZWQ010000185.1 GCA_021846605.1 Bacillota bacterium
GCTCCAAGTCGGCCCGCGGTAACGTAGGCGATGCCTTCCCGGCGGGCCCAGTCCGACAGCTTCATAGACCCAGCACAGCACATATTTGCGTAGAAATGACTATAATCTCGTCAGCAGTTGGCTACCCCCCCGGCGGTGATGCCTGCCTCCGCCAGGAGCCGGTCGAGCAGTTGGCGCGCGCCGGAACCGACCTCGCGGTTGGCCAACCGGATGTCCCTGCGCCGCAGATCGGTCGCATCGTGGAAGCCCTTGGGGTTTCCCGGCGCCAGCAGCCAGCCCATTTGCCAGCGCGCCACGCGGAAGCGGGCCACGGGTTGCGCCGGCGGCGGTGCTGCGGTGACACCGTGGTGGTGGATCGCCGCGCCATGGACCTCGCGACGCGCCTGTTGGGCCGCGGCGCCGGCGTTCGCCGCATGCCACCACAGGGCGTCCATGCCGCGGGTCAGCCGGCGCGCGTGGGCGGCGAGCAGGCCCAGGGCCGGGTCGCACCCGGCCAGGAAGAGCGTCGGACCGGCCCCCGGCAGGCGATGCACCCGCACGGTTCCGGGTTCGTCCGCCGGTCGTGCGATGCCATGCGCCGCCACCCCGCCCCAACACATCGCCCCCAGGCCGGTCAGCGGGCGCGCCAGCGTGCGGCCGGCCACCGACCCCAGGGCGACGCGCAGTGGTGCCTGCGCCTCGGGGACATGTCCGACGACCTCCGCGTCGACGGGCTGGTCCGCCAGCGCAAAGAGGTCCTCGATGCGGCAATCGAGTGCCTGGGCCAGGCGCAGTCCGACCTCAACGCCGGGACCGTAGAGGCCGGCTTCAATCCCGCTGATCGTTTGGCGGCTGACGCCGGCGCGGGCGGCCAGTTCCTGCTGGGTCAGGCGCCGACGTTGGCGCCATTGCCGCAGGTATGAGCACACGGCGGGCACGCGGCCACCTCCCGACGGCAGTGGGCAAGGACATTGGACAGAAACGACGCGAATCCTTGCGCCGCGGTGGCCGCCTGGACCGGGACGGTTGGCGCGGGGATGCGCCACCGCAGGCGGCCGGGGGTTGAGCGGGCGGGGCAGGGCGCCATCCCCGGCAGGCCTCGCCACACGGGCAGGGCGCACCGGTTTCCGTTTGGGATGTGCGTTGCAGGCGTCCACCTCCCTTGCGCGCTGGTCCATGCCCGTCCGCGGCCCCTGCGGCGACCGTGCGCCGTCGGATGCCCCAACGCTCGGGTGGGGTGGGGACGGTGCGGCGAGGTTGCGGGTCGTCGGTGGCGAACCCATGCCCGTGAAGCGGACCGGCGCCGGTCCGCGTCCGCCGGGCACCGTCCTCGACCGTGGCGGTGGCGCCCCGGACGCGGCGGGGCGGTTCGCGGGAGTCGTCCGGGCCGGTCACGCGCCAGGCGGCGCGGGGGCCAGGGGAAGGGAATGGTCGTGGGGATGGGGCGGCAGAGCGACGGGGCGGGCCCCAACGCGGTTGACCCGGCGGGTCAGCTGGACGGGGCGACGGCCGGCACCCCGTCCCCACCGGCGGGACCGGAGGTGGACATGGTGTGCCGGGTGTTTCACGGCGGCCACCATGCGGCAACCGTGGTGCCCTGGGCGGAACTGCGCGAAGCCCTTGCGGAACCGCAGACCTTCGTCTGGGTGGACGGGGTTGACCCAAGTCCCGCCGAGCTTTCCCGGCTGGCGCAGGCGTTTCACCTGCACCCGCTTGCGGTGGAAGACATCGTGCATGCGCATCAGCGGCCCAAAATCGAACCGTACGGCGATGGCGACGACGGCTATTGGTTTCTGGTGGTCCACCCGGCAACCCTGGTGCACGACGAGCTCCAACTCCACGAGATGGCCATTTTCACGGGCAGGCGCTTCCTGATCACCATTCGGCAGCTGCCGGTGTATCCGTTGGAAGACATCGAGCGGCGATGGCGGTCGCTCCCCGAGCGGCTGCACGGTGAGAGCGGCCTCCTGCTCTACACGGTGCTGGATGCCGTGGTGGACAGCTACTTCCCCGTGGCCGACCATTTCGAGGAGCGGGTGGACGCCGTGGAGGCGTTGCTGTTTTCGCCGCGGCCGCGACAGGATGAGGTGCTGCGAGCCATCTTTTCGATGAAGAAGGACGGCCAGCGGTTCCGGCGCGCCGCGGTGCCGATGCGCGAAATCCTGGCGCCGATCATGCGCGGGGATCTGCCGCTTTTTTCCGAAAGCCAGGCCGCCTACTTCCGGGATGTGTATGACCATGCCGTGCGGGTGATCGACCAGGCGGACACCACGCGCGACCTGACCAACAGCGCGCTGGACGTGCAGCTGTCCGCGACGGCCAACCGCCAGAGCGAGATCTCCAAGCAGCTCACGTTGATTGCGACCGTCTTTCTGCCCCTGAGTTTCATCACCGGTTTTTTCGGCCAGAACTTTTCGCTGCTCACCTCGCACATCACGAGTCCCACGGCCTTCTGGGTGTTCGGGGTCGCGAGCCAGGTCACGGTGGTGGCCCTGCTGGTCGTCTTTTTCAAGCGCCGGGGCTGGCTCTAGGCCGGGCCACCGGATGGACGGCGGGGTGGTCCGCTGGGGTCCGGTCCGCCGCCCACACCAGGCGCGGAACGCCTTCGGATGTGCGGCTTCGAAGGCCCGGGCCGGATTCACTGCATCCGCCCCGCCACCCGCCGTTGGGTCCGTTGTGGGTGGCTGGACCACACCCCCGCGTCTTGACGCGGGGCGTTCTTCCCCGGCGTGCCCTCGTCTGGCCCGGCGGGTGTCTCGATCGCGAACGGCCGCCGGTTGACGGTGCCGATACGCATGGCTACGATGTATCAGAAGTCGATGCATCTGAAAAGGAGGTCCTGCGGGTGGCTGGGCGAGACGATGAACTTGGGCGGCGGGTGGTCCTGCTCGTGTTGGGTGTGCTCCGGGAGGCGCCTTTGCACGGCTATGCCATCGCCCGCCGCATCGAGCGCGCTTCAGACGAGGTGTTCTCCCTCGGCGAGGGCGTTCTCTATCCGCTCCTGCACCAGATGGAACAGGCCGGCCTCGTCTGCGGCAACTGGGAAGCGGCGGACGGACGCCGGCGCAAGGTCTATGGCCTGACCGACGCCGGGCGACGGCGCTTCGTTCAGGAACAGCGGCTATGGGAGCGCGAGGCCGCCGCCGTGCGCCGAGTGCTGGCCATGCGGGAGGGTGTTGCGCTTGCAATGGGATGAATACGTCGAGGACCTGACGGAGGGTATTCGCGACCGCCAGCGGGCGCGCGAGGTCCGGCGGGAGATTCGCACCCATCTGGAAGCGAGCCGCGACGCACTGTTGGCGTCCGGATTGCCCGAGGTGGAAGCGCAGCGGCGCGCGATGGCCAACTTCGGCGATGTGGTGACCTTGGCTCAGTCGTTCGCCACCGCGCCCGCCACCCCGACGGAGTATTGGCCTGCGCTTTTTGGCGGCGCCGTCGCCCTGGCCGGGTTGCTTTGCGGCGTGGTGGGCGGCGGGGCCCGCTACGTTCCAGTCCTTTTGGTCTGGTGTGTTGTGTGGATGGCTGTGCACTGGCGATCCATTGCCGCGTGGTGGATGCAACCGCCACGGTTGCGCGCGATCGGCACCCGGTGGCTCTCGCTGCTGCCCCTGCTTCGAACCACAGGCCCGTTCGTCGGGGTCGGCGCCCTGACGGCAGCGGGCGCGTGGGGCCTGTATCTATGGGGGTTTGGGGTTCCGGGCCCCCTCGCGCCGCTCTGGTTCGCCCTCTACGCCGCCACCCTGTGGGCGGGGGGCCGCCTGCTCTGCGCGGGCTCTGGGTGCGTGTATCCGGGGGCCTCGGCCGTGGCCGCCCTCACCCTGACGGCCGTGCTGGGCGTGGGGTTCACCGTCCTGCCGCGCTGGAGCCCCCACAGCCCGCTGTCGCTCGTCGTCTTGCTCGGCGCCCTGTACTTCAGCGGCGAGGCGATCCTCTGGTGGGCGCTTCGCACCTGGTGGCGGTCTGCTGCGAACGCGTCCTTTGGCCCCGGTCCAGAGGTGCCGGGTGAACACGCCTGAGCCCGGGATGGGGGGCGGCGCAAACGGGCTGCGGCCCAGCGCCGTCCCGCCCTTGCTCGAGGCGCCGCCTCCGCAGGGCGCCGTTGGGGGCGCGCGGCGCTCGGTCCCCTGGCCAGCCGCGCGCGTGCGCGCAGCTGCCTGTCAGCCATAGGCGGAGCGGAGCACCCGCCGCAGGCCTGCGGCGATGGACTGGCGCAACGCCGCGTGGGCGGCCGGGTCGTAGGCGTGGGCGGGATCGCGCCACATCTCCGGTGCATACTGCCAGACCGGCCGAGCGGCGCGCGGCGCGGGTTCCCACGCGTAGCGGGGAAAGACGTGGGCGTGCAGGTAGTGGTCGGCATTGCCATAGATGGAGTAGTTGACGCGCAGCGGCTGGCAGGCCAGACGCAGGGCGTCGCCGACCAGGCCCATGTCCAGGAGGAAATCCTGGCGGCGCCACGCGGGCAGGGATTCCAGGTCGGTCGCGCGGGGTGCCGCGAGCAGCACGCAGTAGCCGGGAAGGAATTGGGTGTCGCCCAGCACCGCATAGCCGCTGCGCAGGCGGGCCAGCACCATGGGGTTTTCGCCGCGCTCCGCCGAGCCGATGCGGTCGTCGCGCCAGTCCACGCGCGCCTTCCTCCTCTGCGTATTCCGCTCATGTCGGCCATAATGCCGAGCTCGGCATAACGGCTACCGATTCCGAGCACCGCGGCCAGGGGTGCGGGGCGGTCGGCCGGCCCTCGGTTGCCGGGCATGTCCGGTGGATTCCCGGCGGGGCGCGCCCGACCTGCCGTTCGGTCGCCCGCGGCCGGTGGGGAACCACACCAGGCGCCGGGCGTCCAATGGGTGGGAGCGGACGCGGGGACAGGGCGGGCAAGGCGGGCGGCGGGGGGTGGCGCGATGAGACGCAGGTACTGGCTGCTGGCGCTGGCGACGGTTGGGGCGGTGGTTGGGGCGGTGTGGGCCGCGGGGGGGGTGCTGTCTGGCCGGCCGGGCGGCGCAGCGGCGCCGGCGGCGGGGGTGATGGTTGCGAGAAACGCCGTGGCCCGGGCACCGATGGTGGCGGGAGCGGCGACCGCCCTCGGCCCCGCTGCGGCCCAGAGCCACGCCGCGGCAACGGCGGTGGCGGTGGCCAGCGGCGGCGGCTCCGTGGGCTCGAGCGGCGGCTCGGTCCTGGGACGGCGTATCGTGGAGACGGCGGCGCTGACGGTACGGGTGGCGCACATCCCGCAGGCGTTTTCGCAGATCGGCGCGGCCGCCGTCTCCCTCGGCGGATACATCCAAAGTTCCAATCTGATCACCGGGGGCAGGACGGGCGACGCCTCCGCGACGCTGGTGCTGGAGGTGCCGCACGCACAGTATGGGGTGTTGCTGAAGCGCATCGCCGGCATGGGGCACGTCCGTTCCACCACGGTGAGCGGTCGGGACGTGACGGCGCAGTACGTCGACCTGCAGGGCAGGATCCGCGCCCTGAGCGCCGAGCGCCAG
>JAJZWQ010000020.1 GCA_021846605.1 Bacillota bacterium
ATCCTCGGAGCTTTCACCGGGGTGGTCGCCCTACCCCGGCGTCCGATTTGCTACGCGCGCGAACGGGCAGTTCGCGCGGCCGGACTCGCACCGGCTGGTACACGACGGTTACCGGCTGCAACCCGCGACCCCGTAGATCCACCGTACGGCGAGGCGTCAGATGACAGCATCTGGATAGACTCAATCCTGACGCGTTCCAGAATCCAGCGCGGGCGGGGCGGTCCCTCCGGGCTCAGAAGCTGGCCAGATACTGTTCGAGTTCCCACTGGTGCACGTGCCGCTCGTAATACTCCCACTCGATCCGCTTCGCCTCGGTGAAGCGGGAGCAGATCTCGCTGCCCAGGGCCTCCTGCATGACGTCGTCCTCGTCCAGGGCCTCCAGGGCCTCAGCGAGGTTGGCCGGCAGGCGGACGATCCCGAGTTCCTCGCGCTCCTTCGAACTCATGCGGTACACGGAGGAGCCCGTCTGGCGCGGCGGTTCCGCGCGCGTGGCCACCCCGTCCAGGCCGGCAGCGAGCAGCGAGGCAAAGGCCAGGTACGGGTTGCAGGAGGGATCCGGGCTGCGCACCTCGATGCGCGTGCCCTCTCCGCGGCGGAAGGGCACCCGGGCCAGGGGGCTGTGCTCGCGCTGGGACCAGGTGACAAAGATGGGGGCCTCATAGCCGGGCACCAAGCGCTTGTACGAGTTGACCAGGGGGTTGGTCACCACGGTCAGGCCCCGGGCGTGTCGGAGGAGCCCGGCAAGGAAGTGCCGCGCCACGTTGGACAGCCCGTCCGGGCGCTCCGGGTCGAAGAAGGCGTTGCTCCCATCCCGGAACAGCGAGAGGTGCAGGTGCAACCCCGACCCGTTCACGTCGGCCAGCGGCTTGGGCATGAAGGTGGCGTGCATCCCGTGGCGGGCGGCCACCGCCCGGATGGTGCCGCGGGCGGTGACCAGGACATCCGCCATCGTGAGGGCCTCGGCATGGCGGAAGTCGATCTCGTGCTGTCCCGGGGCGGCCTCGTGGTGTGCCCCGTCGATCTCCAGGCCCATATCCAGCAGGGTGGCGACCATCTCGTTCCGCAACGATTCCCCGATATCGAGCGGCGCCATATCGAAATAGCCGGCCAGATCGTTGGTCTCGGTGGTGGCCCGGCCCGCCCCGTCGCGGCGAAAAAGGAAAAACTCCGGTTCGGCGCCGATCATGGGCACAAAGCCCAGGCGGGCACAGGCCGCGCAGGCGCGTCGCAGGGCGTGGCGCGGGTCTTCGGGGAACGGGGCGTCATCGACGCCGTACAGATCGCACACCAGGCGCGCCCGCACCGGCTCGTCGGCGACGGACGGCAGGATGAGGAAGGTGCGCGGGTCCGGCCGGAGGAAGATATCGGCCTCGCGCATGCGCACGAACCCCTCGATCGCCGAGCCGTCCACGATGACCTTGCCCGCCAGTGCCTTGCCCAGTTGGGCCACCGGCAGCGTCAGGTGCTTGAGGGACCCCAGGATATCCGCAAACTGCAGACTCAGAAAACGGACGCCCCGATCCCGGCACAGCCGCTCCACGTCCCCCGCCGTTTCCGCCGTCGGCGCCATGCCCCACCACCCCAAGGGCGCCGCGCGATCCGCCAGCGCACCTCGTCCCATGATGGGGCCTGGGGCGCGGCACGGTCAAGCGCCGCACCCCTCTACAGGATGATGCAGATCAGCCCGCCACTGCCCTCGTTGACGATCCGCTGCAGGGTCTCCTGCAGCTTCTGCTGCGCGCTCTCGGGCATGTTGCCCAGCTTCTGGCGGATCCCCTGCCGCAGCACGTCGTGGAGGGAGCGTCCAAAGATCTGCGACTCCCAGATCTTCTGCGGATCGTCCTCGAACTTCTCCATCAGGTAGTGCACCAGGTCCTCGCTCTGGCGCTCGGTGCCCAGGATCGGCGTGTATTCCGCCTCGATGTCGGCGCGGATGATGTGCAGGCTGGGCGCCTTGGCCTTGAGGCGCACGCCGAACTGGTTGCCCCGCCGCACCAACTCGGGGTCCTCAAAGCTCATGTCGGCCAGGTCGGGCGCCACCATCGCGTACCCGACCTGATGCACCTCGCGCAGGGCGTCGCCGACCCGGTCATACTCGCTCTTGGCCACAACCAACTCGCGCAGCAAGCGCAGCAGGTCGGCCTTCTCGGCGACGTCGACCCCCGTGACCTCCTCCAGGATCTGCTGGAAGATGTCTTCCCGCGCACCGAGGGCGATCTCGGCGACCCCCGAGCCCATATCCATCGCCAGAAGGTCCACCCGCTCCACCACGTCGAACCCAGCCAGGCGGTGCAGCGCGGGCTGCACGTCGCGGAGGCGGCGCACGCCCTCCAGGGTCTCCGCCGCGGCCTCGTCGAAGCGGCGCCGCAGCCAGTGGTCCGCGGGCAGTTCCAGCACCCAGGCCGGCTGCTGGATGTTGACCTCCCGCACGGGGAACTCGTAAAGGACCTCCTCCATGATGCCCTCGATCCCCGCCTCATCCAATTGCGAGCAGTTGACGGGCACCACCGGCACCCCATACTCCCCGCGCAGTCGCTCCACCAGGGTCTCGGTATCCGGGCTGTCTGGGCGCGCGGTGTTCAGCACCACCGCGAACGGCTTCCCCAACTCGCGCAGCTCGGCCACGGCCCGCTGTTCGGACTCGACGAAGCTGTCGCGGGCCAAATCCCCGAAGCTCCCGTCGGTGGTCACGACCAGCCCGAGGACGGCGTGGTCGGTGATCACCTTGCGGGTACCCACCTCCGCGGCCTCCTCGAACGGGATCTCGTAGTCGAACCAAGGGGTCCGGACCATGCGCGGGCCGGCCTCCTCCGTGTAGCCGAGGGCCCCCGGCACAGGGAAGCCGACACAGTCCACAAAGCGCACGCGCAGGCTCAACCCGTCGCCGATGGTGATCCCCACCCCCTCGTCGGGGATGAACTTCGGCTCGGTGGTCATGACCGTCCGACCCGCGCCGCTCTGCGGTAGCTCGTCGACGGCCCGCTCCCGGTCGTAGGCATCCGGGATATTGGGCAGCACGAGCAGTTCCATGAACCGCTTGATCAGCGTCGACTTCCCGGACCGCACCGGCCCGACCACGCCGACGTAGATCTCGCCACCCGTGCGCTGGGCGATATCCGCAAAGATATCGTAGCCCTCCATCATCCACCCTCCCCCAATCCCCGGCGCCACGTGCGACCGGCAGTTCACCGTGCCGCCCGGCGCTCGGGCCCGTCCGGGTGTTCGCAGGGTATGCGGACGGGCCCGGACAAGTCCCCAGCCGCGGGCAGGTCGGTGCATGTATATCGGGCATGCCCAGGGTTTATGTCCGAGGTGTGGAGCGCGGGCGGGGACCCAGTCCCCCGCTCAGGGCGAGGCGGCGGTGGGCGCGGGCGCGGAACACCCAGCGCACCGGCGTCCCGTCCAGGGGGAAGCGCTCGCGCAGCCGGTTCTCCAGGTAGCGCACGTACGCATCCGCGACAGCCCCCCGCCGGTTGGTGACCAGGGCGATCGTCGGCGGTTGGTCGCGCACCTGCGCCGCGTAGTAGATGCGGACGGCCTCCCCCCGGTCGGCCGCCGGGGCGTGCAGGGCGATGGCCTCCCGCAGGCAGGCGTTCAGTGCCGCTGTCGGCAGCCGGCGCCCAAACGCGTCGGCCGCCGCCAATGCGGCGTGCCCGACCCTGTCGGTGCCCCACCCGGTCTTGGCCGAGCACGCCAACAGGGGGGCGTAGTGCAGGAACGGCATCTCCCGCCGCACGCGCTCGGAGACCTCCGGTAGGGCGCCGGGCCCCAGGAGGTCCGCCTTGTTGAGCACAAGCACCGCCGCACGCAGGCGGTCGCGGATCAGGCCGGCGATCCGCTTGTCCTGGTCGGTGCAGGGCTGGGTGGCGTCCAGCAGCAACACCGCGACCGTCGACCGTCCCACCGCGGCGGTGCTGCGGCGCGCCGTCCAGTGCTCCAGGCTCGTGCGGGCGACCCGCGCCGGCCGGCGCAGCCCCGGGGTGTCCACCAGCAGGAGCGAGCGCCCGCCCACCGCCCAGGGCACGTCCACGGCATCGCGCGTGGTACCCGCCAGTTCCGAGACGATCATCCGCTCGCTGCCCACCAGCCAGTTCACCAGAGAGCTCTTGCCGGCGTTCGGCCGGCCGACCAGGGCCACGGGCAACGGGGCATCGGCGTCTTCGCCCGGGCTGGTGGCCGCCAGGTGCTCCACCACGCGGTCCAGGGCATCCCCCAGCCCCTCTCCGCGCGTCGCCGACACCGGTAGGGGCTCGCCCAGGCCCAGGCCATAGAAGTCGTAGGGGAGGGCCGTGCGCCCCTCGGCCTTGTTGGCCACAACGACCACGGGACGGCGCAGGCGCCGCAGCCGCTGCGCGATCTCGGCGTCCGCGGGCAGCAGGCCGCTGGCGGCGTCCACCACCAGGACCACGACGTCCGCCCCCGCCAGGGCGGCCTCGGCCTGCCGCGCGACCAGGGGGGCGAACGGATCGCCGTCCCCGCCACCGAGCCCGCCGGTATCCGTCACGCGGAAACGGCGGCCGCCCCACTCGGCGACCGCGTCGATACGATCGCGCGTCACCCCGGGCCGCGCCTCCACCACGGCCCGGCTGGACCCGACGATGCGGTTGAAGATGCTGCTCTTCCCGACGTTCGGCCGCCCCGTGAGGACCACGCTGGGCAGGTTCGCCGGGATCCCAACGGGTTCGGTCCACCGGGGCCGCCTGGCCCCCAGGCGCCGTCGCATGTCTGTGCGCTGTCGCCCGCGGTCGGGGGCAGCGCGTTCCCTCCCTATCGGCGCCTGGATGCGGGACCCCTACGGAGCGGGGGAATCGGCGCCCGTGACCGGCTTGCGGCCCGTCCCCGAGGCGGCGACCCAGGCCCCCACCTGCCCGCAGAGCAGCGCCACCACCCCCGCGTCAAAGCCGCTCTCGCCGCCCAGCGCGGCCGGCCAAGCCGTCCACCCGGCCGCGCCGCCGACCCAACGCAGGACGGCGGCCAGCGCGAGCGCCCCGGCCACCGCCGCCAGCGTCTCGCGCGCATCGCGGGCCAGGGCGGCCGCGACGGCGGCGGTCGCGATCCCGGCAGCCACGGAGGCCGGCCAGCCCACGGCGGCCATCTCACCCCAGGCCGTCACCGTCGCCAGCGGGAGGGCGGCGAGCAACGCCACGAGCGTCACCCCGAGCCGTCTCCCCCATCCCGTGCGCTCCGCCAGGAGGAGCGCACAGAACGCCGCCGGGACCACGGTGCCCCCCGCGTTCACCAGCACGGCGCGGGCGGCGCCGAGCGGGAGGTTGATCGCGCTGAGCGCGATGGCCAGCCCAATCCAGACCAGAAGCACGCGGCGCCGCAACCCCGTGGTCCGCAGGAAGCGCTCGCCGTATCCGCCGGCGAGTAGCGCAGCAACCGCCGCGAGCAACGCGGCACCGGATGGCACAGTTTATCACCCGACGGGCATTGTACCCACGGCTTCCGGTGGGCAACCCACCGAGGGCGGGTCAGGCCGGCCCGGGCGCCATGCCGGCGCGCTCGCGGCCCTCGGGGACCAGGGCCCGCACCGCCCCCATGATCTGCTCCTGCGCCATGCGCTGGAGTTCGGATGTGGACGGCCGCCGGGGCCCGAACTGGAGCCGGAACGGCGCCCCCACCGCCACGCGCAACCCGCCGCGCCGATAACGGCCGCTGATGGCCACCGGCACGATCGGGGCGCCCGACCACATCGCCAGCAGGGCCGCGCCGGGCTCCGCCGTGCCGAATTCGCCGCTGCGGCTGCGCGTCCCTTCAGGGAACACGGCGACCGGACGGCGCGAGCGCAGCAGGTCCAGGGCGCGCCGGAGCGCCCCGCGATCCGCGGTGTGGCGCCGGACCGGGAACGCGCCGACCGTGCGGAGGATCAGCCCGCCCACCGGGGAGGTGAACATCTCGGCCTTCGCCATGAAGTAGACCTGCTGGGGCATGATGGCGCCCAGGAGCATGGGGTCCTGCCAGGAGATGTGGTTACTGCACAGGACATACGCCTGGTTCCGCGGCACCTGTGCCAAGCCCTCCAAACGGACGCGGAGGACCAAACGGTACCAGAAGCGGAGTACGATCCAGAGGAAATAGTACAGGACCATGCTTCCCTACCCCACCGGGGCATGTGACGGGACTTCGCCGTGCGTGGACCGACCCGCCCCGGTCACGGCCAGCACGCGGGCCACCGTCTCCTCCACGCTGAGCCGCGTCGTGTCCAGGATCACCGCGTCGGGGGCCCGGCTCAGCGGCCCGACCTCCCGTTCGCGGTCCAGGCGATCCCGCTCGGCCAACTGCCGCTCCACGGCGGCGCGCGTGATGCGCTCGCCCCGTGCCGCCAGGTCCCGGTAACGGCGCTCGGCGCGGGCCTGCGGATCCGCCGTGACGAAGAACTTGAAGTCCGCGTCGGGCAGGACGCATGTCCCAATGTCACGCCCGTCCATCACGACCCCGCCGCGGGCCGCCATGCGCCGCTGCAGCGGGACCAAGGCCCGGCGCACCTCGGGGAGCGCCGCCACCCGCGGTACCAGCCGCTCCACCTCGGGATCCCGCAGGGCCAGGGTCACATCCGCGCCATCCAGCAGGACCCGCTGGGCTCCGCCCTGCCACCGGAACTCGATCCGGCTGCCTTGGGCCATGGCACCCACGCGTTCGGCATCCAGCGGGTCGGCCCCGGTCCCCATGGCGTCGGCGAGCACCTGCAGCGCCACCGCCCGGTACATCGCCCCGGTGTCAATGTACGTATACCCACAACGCTCGGCCACCAGCCGAGCCACCGTGCTCTTGCCGGCCCCCCCGGGGCCGTCCAGGGCGATCACGGGCGCGCGGCCGACAGTCGCTTCGGCACCGTCGGACCCCTTCCCTCCGGCGGGCATCCACGGCCTGCCCGGGTCGCCGCCGTCTATCGCCATGCCGCCGCCGCTCCCCCTTGTCGTATGATCCCGCGCACGTCGCGGATCACTGCCCAAAGGCGCCGTGTCGCAGATCGGGACGCAGGCGCTCTGCGCCGGCCAGGTACACGTGGCGGATCTCGGTCACCGGAACCGCCGTATATACATGCAGCAGGATCCGTACGCAGCGTTGTAGCGCGCCGGGGACGTCCAACTCCTGGGCGTCGAGCAACGGGATGCGTTCCCAGCCCAGATCCCGGGCCGCGGCGGCCGGAAAGGCGGCGTTGAGGTCCGCCGTCGCCGTGAAGATGGCGGACACCACATCATCCGTCGAGAAGCCGTTGGCCTGCTGCATCGCCAAGAGCAGTTCCCGCGTGGCCGCGAGGATCGTCTCGGGGGCGTTGGCGTCCACTGTCGTGGCGCCCCGGATTCCGCGGACACGCCCCTCGGACACCCCGCCACCCCCGCACGCAGCGCCGGTCCGAGACCGGACCGCCACCCTTGCCGCTGTTCACGACATTATAGCATCCGGCCCATCCCTTCCCGCAGCACCACCAGGGGCAATCTCACCCCGGGCTGTGAGGGGCCCAGCATCCACCACCCGGTCGGGGAGGCGAGGGTCGTGTCGGCGGTCGTCGCTTCCACGGCGACGCGGACGGGGGCGCCCAGATTGAGGCTGAGGGTGTCCCCGGCGTGCACCGCCACCTGGAACGGCCCGCCCGCCAACGTGCCCACCCGCCACCCGTCCCGGTACAGTACAACGTCCGCCCCGTCCTGCGGGGGAACGACGCGCAGCGTCAGGTAGCCGACGGAGGCCGCGGCGCCGCCTTCCGTGCCCGCCATGACCCGCGCCGCACCGCCGCGCAGCGGCCAGGGCCCCTCCCAGCCGGGCGGCCCCCAACGCAGGGTCAGGGCCAGGGTGAGCGTGACCCCGAAGATGGCAGCGGCCTGGCCGACCAGCCGGCGTGCCGAGAACGTCCCGAACGCCAGCATCGCCATCACCGGGAGCACCGTATGCGGCCCCGCGACACGCTAGACCGCGCCCGGGGCATCCTCGCCGAGGACGTCCGCCGAGCGGCGCCGCGGCCGGGCCCGCGGCGCCCGGCGCGCCGGGTCCCCGCCCGCCTCGGCCGCCAGAGAGGGCACCGGCAGCCCGGACTCCACCAGGACCTCCTCGAGCGTCATCTGGATGCGCTCCACCTGCCGGTAGATGCGGTTGTGGCGCAGGTTGAGGCTGCCACCCAGCATGGCCAGGTCGCCCAGGGAGGAGAGCAGGTCGAGCACCGGCCCACGCAGCCGCCGGCCGGCGGGCGTGCGCAGCCCCCCGCGGAAGGCCCACTTGGCCGGCGGCGCGGGCTCACCCGCCAGGTAGTAGCAGCAACTCAGGGCGTGCTCCAGCACGAGGCGCAGGTTGTCCAGAACCAGAATCGGCTGTCCGCGGCGCAGCGCCCACGCCAGGCTGGCGCGGCGCTCGCGGAATGCCCGGTAGCGGCAGGCGAGCTTGCGGCGCCACAGCGCCGCGGCCGGGTGGGACGCCTCCGCCCAGAGGCGGGCCAGGCGCCCATCCGGGTCGTGGAGGATCAGCCCGTGACGCGCCAGGTGCAGCGCGGCATCTTCGCCTTCGGCTAGGGCCGTGCGCATCGCGGCCAGGGGGAGTTCCGCGTAGCGGTAGAAGTGGGGAGGACGGCGCACGTCGGTCCACTGCCAAACCAGCGGCTCCGGCTCCACCCCCCGGCCCCACGCCAGCACGAAGAGGTCGCAGCCGGAATATTCGTCGGCATCCTCGGTGACCGCCGACCCCCCGAGCACCACCCCGACCTGGCGTTCCCGTCCACGCAGGCTCCCCGGCAGGAGGTCCTCGTTGACCGCGGCGCGCGCCGCCGCCAGGAGATCCTGATGCAGGGAACCCAATGCCATCATCCCTTCCCACTCAACGGGCCGTATCGGCCCCGGTGGCCGCGCGCAGACGCGACACCTCCGCGGCGGTCAGTTCGCGCCATCCAGCCGGCGGAATCCCCTCCAGGTGCAAGCCACCGAAGCCCGTGCGCACCAACCGCAGGACATCCAGGCCCACCGCCGCGCACATCCGCCGGACCTGGCGATTGCGACCGCCCCGCAGGACCACCCGGATCCAGCCCGCGCCCTCGATCCCCGGCCCTGGCGCCGCCCCGCGCGGGGCCCGCGCCAGCGTCTCCACGTCCTCCGCACGGGCGAACCCGTCCGACAGCCGCACGCCCTGCTCCAAGCGCCAGAGCGTATCCGCGTCCGGAACCGGCGTGACCAGGGCGGCATACGTACGCGGCACCCCGTGACGCGGATGCAGCAGAGCCTGGGCCAAGGCGCCGTCGTTGGTGACCACGAGTAGCCCCTCGCTGTCCGCGTCGAGCCGCCCCACCGGATAGAGGCGTTCCTGGCGCGGGCCCACCAGGTCGACGACCGTCGTGCGCCCGCGCGCGTCCCGGGCGGCGCAGAGCACCCCCCGCGGCTTGTGCACGACAATCGCCACCGGCGCCTCGGGGCGCACCGCGCGGCCGTCCACCGCCACCGTGTCCCCGCGCCGGACGCGCACCGCCGGGTCCACGGCCACCTGGCCGTTCACGGTGACCCGCCCGCGGGCGATGTAGTCCGTCTCGGCCTGCCGCCGCGCCGCCACCCCACAGTGTGCCAGGAACTTGGCCAGCCGATCGCCCGCCGGGCCTCCCGGGGCGCCGGCCTTCATCCGTCGCCGCCGCCCGCCGCCAACGAGAAAAGCACCCCCACCTCCACCGGGCTACCCAGGGGAAGGGCGGCGCAGCCCACCGCGAAGCGCCGGTGCCCGCCGCCCGGGAACAGCTGGCCGAAGAGCTCCGAGGCGCCGTTGATCACCTTCGCCTGATCGCGAAAGTCCGGAACGCACTGCACAAACCCCTCCACGCTCACGGGGGCGCCCACGCCCGCGGGCCCTGCGGGCGCCACGGAACTGGCGGCGGCCAGCGCGTTCAGCGCGCACAGGCGCGCGGCGGCGTAGGCCTCCTCCAGGGCGACCCCGGCTCCCAGCTGTCCGTGGTACTGCAACTGGCCGCCGATCACCGGCAGTTGGCCCGACACCCAGATCAATCCGCCATGGAGCACCGCCGGCACGTAGGCCGCCACGGGAGCCGGAACCGCTGGCAAGCGCAACCCCAGGTCCTCCAGCCGCTGCAGCCACGATCCGGGACCGTCCACACCCAACCCCCCCGCACGCCTTCCCGCGGACACCCATTCCGCCCCGGCCGGCCGGCCCCTTCTGGATCGCCCCGCCGGTGCGTCGGCGTCCCCCGCTCATTTTGTCCCGAAGGTGAGGCGCACGAAGAGGACGGCGAGGATGAAGCCGAAGAGGTCGGCGAGGAGTCCGACGGCCAGTGAGTGCCGGAACTTGCGGATACCGACCGAGCCGAAGTACACGGAGAGGATGTAGAAGGTCGTGTCGGTGGAGCCCTGCAGCGTGGAGGCCAGCCGGCCCGTGTAGGAGTCCGGGCCGGCGCGGTGCAGCAACTCGGCGGTGATCGCCATGGCACCCGAGCCGGACAGGGGCCGGATCAGCATCAGCGGCAGCACGGGCGCGGGGACCCCGGCGGGTTTGAGGACCGGCGCCAGCGCGCGCGCGATCAGGTCCATCGCCCCGGAATCGCGAAAAATACCCAAAGCCGCGAATATCGCGACAACATACGGCAGGATGCGCACGGACATCTGCAGCCCCTGACGGGCACCCTCGAGAAATACGGTATAAACGTCAATCTTGCGATAAAGGCCGTAGAGCAATACGCCAGCGAAGATGAGCGGGATGATCCAGCGTGAAACCGCCCCCATGATCGTGATGAACACCAGATTGGCCCCCCCGGCCGGTCCGCCTATCGTGCCCGGGCACGCCTGGCCCTGCTGCGGCGCCGGATGATCGCATCGAGCACCAGCGCCAGAATCGTCGAACCGAAACTGGCGGCCAGAGTGCAGCCGACGATCTCGGTCGGGTTCCGGGAACCGGCGGCGGCACGGTAGGCGATGATGGTCGCGGGGATCAGGGTCACCCCGGCGGTGTTCATCACCAGAAAGGTGATCATGGCGTCCGATGCCGTGTGCTCCTCCTCGTCATTGACCGCCTGCAGTTCCTGCATGGCTTTCAGACCAAAGGGCGTGGCGGCCTGACCCAATCCCAGCATGTTGGCGGCCACGTTCATCGCGATGGCCTGGATGGCCGCGCCGTCCTTCTGCAAGCTGGGCAGGATGCGGCTCAGCACGGGGCGCAGAACACGGGCCAAGCTGGCCATCAGGCCCGATTCCTCCGCGACGCGGGCGATGCCGAGCCAGAAGATGAGCACCCCACCCAGGCTGATAATGGTCTCCACGCCCAATTTGGCGGAGTCGAACGCGCTCTTGGTGACGATCTCCACGTTCCCGTGGATCGCCGCCACCAACACGCCGACCACGATCAGACCGACCCAGATGGCGTTGAGCACGCGTGCACCCCCGAGCAGGCAGGCCCTGGACCCATACGCGCACGGAGGTCCAGGCATGCCCCGTCCGTGGAGGGCCGCGGGTTGCGCGGGTAGGCATTTTTCGTTGTTGCCAGGTGTTCGGCGCCAAGTCATAATCTACGCTGCGTGCCCGGTCCGGGGTGGACCGTGGCCGCGCGGCGTTCGGCGCCGGGCCGTCCGCCGCGATCGCTTCCGATCACAGGGGAGGCGCGCCGGTTGTCGGAGACGGTGTACCTGAATGGCAGGTTCATCCCGTACGAAGAGGCTCTGATCCCCATCGAGGATCGCGGTATGCTTTTCGCCGACGGTATCTATGAGGTTGTCCGAGCGTACGGCGGCCGTCTTTTCACCCCTGACGCACATATTGAACGGCTCGCGGCAAGCGCGGCCGAACTGCATCTGGAGCTGCCGTCGGCAGACGAACTGCTGCGCGCGCTGAACGGCGTACTGGAGCGGAGCGGGCTGGGCGACTCCAGCATCTACATCCAGATCACCCGAGGTTTCGCGGGCCCCAGGTCGCACGCCGTCCCCCGCGGGGTGTCCCCGACCGTGTTCGCGGCGGCCCGGCCCGTCCCCCGCCCAGATCCCAAGCACGTGGCCAACGGCGCGGCCGCCATCACGGTACCGGACCGCCGCTGGCACATGTGCCATGTCAAATCGGTGGGACTCTTGCTCAACACCCTCGCCAAGCAGGCGGCGCTGGACCTCGGCGCCCAGGAGGCGCTCTTCCTGCGCGACGGCGTGCTGACCGAAGGTTCGGCGACCAACGCGTTTGCCATCTTCGGCGGTACCGTCCACACGCACCCGGAGGGCCCGCACATCCTGTCGGGGATCACGCGGCAGATCGTCCTGGAACTGTGCGCGGACGGCCAGATCCCGGTACGGCTGGAACCCGTCCTGGTCGGGCGCCTCTACCAGGCCGACGAGGTGTTCGTCACGGGCACGAACACCGAGGTCCTGCCGATACGCACGGTCGACGCCCACACCATCGGTTCGAGCCAGCCCGGACCGGTCACCCGGCGGCTGCAGCAGGCGTTCGCCCAGCGCGTCTCGGAACTTCGCGCCTAGCACGGCATCGGACTCCCGGGCACGTTCAGCGGGGACACTAGGGGTGGACGCTGAACGTGCGATCGGGTGGGGACGTGCCTTGCGCAATCGACAGAGCCTCTCGGCCAAAGCCTTCCGGCGGCGCTTCCCCCCTGCCGCGCCATTTGCAGGTCCAGCAGGGGGCGACGCCTTGGGAACGAGCGGCGGCGGCGGATCCGACGGGCAGGGACAGTTGCTGGCGCACATCTACGACATGCTCTCGCGGCAGGGCGGGGGCCAGGGATCCGGCGGCGGGGCCAACGCGGGGAACAGCGGCGGAGGCGGGTCCGGGGGTGGCTCGGGCGCGTCCAGCGGCAGCGTGCCGCTACCGGAGCTGTTGCAACTTGTGCTGGCCCAGATGAAGCAATCCGGCGGCAATGCCGGAGGCGGAGCCTCCGGGTCCGGAGGGACCTCGGGTCCGGATGCGTCCGCAACGACCATCCCCATTGCCAAGGTGCTCGAACTGGCCCTGGGGGGTTCGGGGTCGGGTGCGGCAGGCGGCGGTTCGACCTCCACGGGTGGCGGGGCGGGCGGCGGTGGCAGCAACCTGCAGCAGCTATCCCAGGAGCTGACGGTCACTCTCAAGAAGCTGCGCAACATCCTGCAGGAGACGCACAGCCTGGCGGAGCGCATTGAATCCGCCCTGTCCCAGGCCCAGAGCGGAGGCCATCCAGGGGGCGGCCAGGGGTCCAACTAGCCGCCCGTCCCCAGGCGGCACCGGCAGGGCACGGACGGGCCCGGGGGATCCCGGACCCGTCCGTTCGTGTTCCTCCGCCGCGGCGCGCGGCTGGATCAGCCCGCCGCACTGCTGGAACTGGACGACGACGTCATCCCCTTGCCGCCGGTCGCAGACTGGGACGTGCTGGACTTGGCGGTCGGAGCGGGACCGGTGGTACTGCTGCTCCCCTTCCCCTTTGTCGCCGACGGTGTCGACGTCGTCGATGAGGCGCCCGTGGAAGAGGCCACCGTCCTACTGGTCTTGCTGCTGGTCTTGCTGGTTTTGCTCGGCGTGCTGGCGCTACTGGTGCTGCTGGTGCTGCTGGTCTTGCTCGGCGTGCTGGCGCTGCTGCTCGACGTTGGGACCGCCGTGCCCGTGGCGGCCGTCCCCGCCGCCGAGCGCAGCGCCTGCCAGTAGGCCGCGGTCTCGTACCCGCCCATCCACAGCGCCAGACCGGCCACATGCATGCTCCGCGCCATTTTGATGATTGGCTGGATCGCCGTCCCGTCCTCGTACCAGACCGTGTGGACCACGCCGTTCGCCGTGTAGGTGAAGTGCGGCGACCCGTCGGAGCTCCGCTGGACGGTGACGTGGTGGGCGGCGATCAGCGCCTGCACCTGGGGGAGAGACAGCGTCGTGGCCTGCGTGCTCGATCCCGCCCAGTCATACCCGTAGTCGGCCAGTCCGACGATCAGGCGGTTGGCGGGGATGCCGAGTTGGAGCGCAAGCTTGACGCGCGTAGTGACCCAGGCCAGTGGCGCGACCGGCCCGGAGTTCGATCCGCTGTCATGGGCGTCGTAGGTCATGAGCACAACGTCGGTGGAGGCGCGCGCCAACTTCGGGTAGTCGTAGGCCTGGGCGGCGCCGCGCTTGCTGCCCGCCGGGATGATGTCGATGGTCAGGGTCTTGCCCATGGCCTGGGTCTTGGCGTACAGCTGCTGCATGAACAGGGTCAGTCCGTTCCGCGCCGAGGTCTTGAGCAGTTCGAAGTCGATGTTCAGCCCGGTGTAGCTCGGCTGGTTCTTCAACATCGTGGCCAGCGCGTTCACGGCTCTGGTCCGCGCCGTGGCGTTTTCCAGAAAGCTGCTCGTGCCCTGGTAGTTGACGATCAGCGGCGTGAGCTTGAGGTGCGCCGTCGTGGCGAAGGTCTTGATGTTGTTCATGCTCAGGTCCCGCAGGCTGCCGTCCGGCATGATCTTATACCAGTCCGGGGCCAGGCCGGACATCGCCGAGCGGTTGGCGGAGATCAGCGGCAGGATCGTGCCCTGCGGCTTCTCCAGGGCGGGATCGTAGAACACCAACACCCGCAACCGGGGCAGGCTCCCGTTGGGATTCGGCATCTGGCGTGCCGTGCCGCAAGCGGCGGCGACCAAGCCTAGAATCAGCATCATGGCGAGCGCGGCGCGTCTCCTCAGCACGGACTATTCCCCCTCGCGACTCTGAGCAGCGTGCCCAGATACGCAGGGAGTGTTCCCGCAGGCCGGCCGAGTCAACCGTCAGCGTTCGCGCGGTCGCCGTAGAGCCGGTGAAACTGATCCAGCGTGAGCAGCACCTCGCGGGACTTGCTGCCCTGATGCGGGCCGACATAGCCCCGCTGCTCCATCATGTCCACCAGGCGCCCCGCGCGGGTGAAGCCGACCCGCAGGCGGCGCTGCAGGTTGCTGACCGACGCCTGGTGGCTCTCCACCACGACGCGGAGGGCATCCACGAAGAGGGCGTCGCCCTCCCCGTCCTCAGTCTCCTCGCCCGACCCGTCCGCGTCGGCCCGGGACACCACCTCGTCGTAGTCGGGCTGCCCGTGTTCGCGCAGATACTTGAGGACGGCCTCCACCTCGGCCTCGGAGACGTACGCCCCCTGCGCCCGCAGCAGCTTCTGCGTCCCCACGGGGCGGAAGAGCATGTCGCCGCGGCCGATCAGCTTTTCGGCGCCCGCCGCGTCGAGGATCGTGCGCGAATCGACCTGCGAGGAGACGGCCAAGGCGATGCGGGTGGGGATGTTGGCCTTGATCACCCCGGTGATCACGTCCACCGAGGGACGCTGGGTCGCCACGATCAGGTGGATCCCGGCGGCCCGCGCCATCTGCGTGAGGCGCTGGATCGCGTCCTCCACGTCGCTGCGGGCCACCAGCATGAGGTCGGCCAACTCGTCGATGACGACCACGACGAAGGGCAGGGGCGGGTCCCCGCGGCCCGGGGCCAGCTCGTTGAAGCGGCCGATGTCGCGCACGCCGGCCTCGGTGAAGACGCCGTACCGGCGCTCCATCTCCTTGACGACCGCCCGCAGGGTGGCCGCGGCCTTCCGGGGATCGGTCACCACCGGGGTCATGAGGTGGGGTGTGCCCTCGAACTGGGACAGCTCGACACGTTTGGGATCGATCAGCACCAGCTTGACCTGGTCCGGGCGCGCCTTGAAGAGGATGCTCATCAGCATGCAGTTGATCGTGATGCTCTTGCCGGACCCGGTGGCGCCCGCCACCAGCACGTGCAGCAGGCTCTCCAGCGAGGCCACCACGGGCTTGCCGGCAATGTCCTGGCCGAGGCACACGGCGAGCGGCGAGGCGGCGCGCTGGAAGTCCGGCGTCTCCATGACATCGCGCAGCGGAACCGCCTGCACGTCGCTGTTGGGCACCTCGATGCCTACCGCTGCCTTCCCCGGGATGGGCGCGACCCGGACATCCACGGCGCGCATGCCCAGCGCGAGGTCCTGGGCCAGGGCACCGATGCGGCTCACCTTGACCCCGGGGCCCGGCTGGACCTCGAAGCGGGTGATGGTGGGCCCCTGGGTGTAGCCGGTGACGCGCGCGTCGACTCCGAAGCTGCGGAGGGCCTCCTCCAGTTGGGCGGCGCGCTGGCCGCCGTCCGGAAGATGTCCCGGGCCGCTACGCCCCCGCACCTGCCTGGACAGCAGGGCGAACGGGGGCGGCGCATACAACCCCCCCGGAGACAGCGGCAGGGGGCGACCCGGCGGCACGTGCCGGGGCGGAGGCGGCACCAGGAAGGGCTCGACCTCCACCTCCTCGGCCCCGCCAGGCAGGGACGAGGGGACGAGGGGCGGGGAGTCCAGGGCCGGGGCAAAGGGCTCGGGCGGCGACGGGGGCGCTGCCGCCGCCACAGCGGCCTGCGCCTCCCCCGTCGCCGGCTCGGGCACCGGTTCGGTCACGAAGGCATACATCCAGCGCCCCAGCGTGACGGCGGTCCGCACCAGTCCGCGCGGCAGCCAGAGGACGGCGCGCGCCAGGGAGAACTGCACGATCAGCAGCACGGCGCCGACCGACGCGGTCACGAGCACGATGCGCGCGCCCACGCGCCCGACGAGGCCGGCGAGCGTCCAGTCGACCGCGGCCCCGAGCAGGCCGCCGCCCTCGCCGCGGAGCCCCAGGGCAAACGCGTGCCCGCTGGGCACGCCCAGATGGAGGAACCCCGCGGCGGCCACCAACCCGATGCCCACGCCCAGCCAGCGCGAGCGCCCCGAGGTCACCAGGGACCCGGGGGCGAAGACGGCCCAAATGGCCAGGACCAACAGGCACGCGGGGAGGGCAATCGCCGCTCCGCCGACAAAGGCCCGGACCAGCCGCGCCAAAAGGCGCAGCACGCCTGATCGCCCCGGGGCCGCCAGGGAAAGGAATCCCAGTGCCGACAGCCCCAGGAGCGCCACCGCGACGATGTCTCGGCGCAGGGCGGCCGGCAGCCCGACGCGCGCCGCCCGTTTGCCCCGCTTGCGCGTGCCCTTCCGCTTGGTGCGCGCCGCCATCGTTCATCCCCCGGTCAGGGTGGTCCGCATGAGACACAGGACGCCGAGCGCCAGGCAGTACCAACCGAACGGGGACAGTCCCCCGGGGCGCCGCAGCCGCCGCAGGCAGATGCGGATCGCGCAGAATCCGGCGACCGCGGCGACGGGGATCCCCACCCACAGCGCCGGATCGGCCGCCCCCCCACCACGGAGGAGCCCGCCCACCTGCAGCAGGACCGCCCCGGCCACGGTGGGCAACGAGAGCAGGAACGAGAACCGCGCGGCCTCATCGGCGCGCAGGCCGCGCCCCAGGCCCCCGATGAGCGTGATCCCCGCGCGCGAGACGCCGGGGGCCAGGGCGAACGCCTGGCACGAGCCGATCATCAGCGCGTCGCGCATCCGCAGTGCATCCAGGGCCCGTGCGCGGCGGCCCCAGCGGCTGGCCGCCAGCAGCGCCAGCCCGCTGACGCACCATCCCAGCGCGACCGCGGTCAGGCTGCCGAACAACCGGTCCACCACGGCCTCCAGCAGCACACCGGCCAGTGCCGCGGGCAGGGTGGCCGCCAGCAGGAGCAACAGCATCTCGGTACGACGCCCGCCGCGCCGGCGCACCAAGTCCGTCGCACCGCCGGCCAGGTCTCTGACGTCCCGGGGATAGGCCGCGATCACCGCGAGGAGCGTACCGAGATGCAGGCCTGTCTCCAGGGCCAACCCCGGCCGGGAAAGGCCGAGCAGCCGTTCGGCCAAGACGAGGTGCCCGGAGGAACTCACCGGCAGGAACTCGGTCGCACCCTGCAGCGCGCCCAGCAACGCGCCGCGCCACCAGGCCCCGACACCGACCAGACCAGCAAATTCCGGTTGCAGTATAGCATGGCGGGACCGGGAACCCGGCCCCTTCCCCCGATCGGCGCGACGGGGGTCGCGACCCCTTCTTCCCCCGCGGGGCCTGGCCCACCCGGGCGGCGCGCTCCCCGCAACCTACGCGCGCGGCCCGCCCGCTTAGACGGGCATACTGTCGGCGCACCTGTGGACTCGGGGGGAGGTGGGGCGCGGCCCCGCGGCAAGAGCGGGGCCGTCGCCGGAACGCCATGCAGCCTGCGCGCCCAACATTCGCCGCCATCGTGGACCCGCAGTTCCCGGACCATCCCGACGGACCCACCTGGGTGGACCCGCCCGGCGCCGTGCCGCACACTGCCGAACAGGGCGACGACGAGGCGCGGGACGGCAGCAGGGACGACGGTTCCGGACGGGACGGCCACGGCGAGCAGCGCAGCCCCTTTCACGTCCTCACGGTCATCGGACAGATCGAGGGCCACGTCAGCCTGCCGTCGCAGAACAAGACGACGCGCTACGAACACGTGCTGCCGCAACTGGTCGCCATCGAACAGGACCCCGACATCCAGGGGCTCCTCATCCTGCTCAACACGGTGGGCGGGGACGTGGAGGCCGGACTGGCCATCGCCGAACTCATCCGCACCATGCGCAAGCCGACGGCCAGCATCGTCCTGGGCGGAGGGCACTCGATCGGGGCGCCCATCGCCGTCGCGGCGGACCGGTCGTTCATCGTGCCGACCGCGACGATGACCATCCACCCCATCCGGCTCTCCGGGATGGTGATCGGCGTCCCCCAGACCTACGAGTACCTGGACAAGATGCAGGACCGCGTCGTGCGGTTCGTGGTCGCCAATTCGCGCATCTCGCAGGAGCGCTATCGCGAACTCATGTTCCGCACGGGAGAACTCGCGCGGGACGTGGGCACGATCCTGGTGGGCGCCGAGGCGGTGCGGGAAGGGCTCATCCACGAGGTGGGCGGGATGGACCGCGCCTTGGCGGCGCTGCAGCACCTGGCCCGCGAGGGCAAGTCGCCACGTCAGTGATCGGGGGAGGGATCGCCATGATTTACAGTATTCTGCCACCCGAGGTCGTGCTGGCGGACCCCGCGGAGACGGTGCCGCCCAGCGAGACGGTACCCCTGGGCCCGGGCAGTTCCGCCGTTCTCCTCGTGCGCCGGCGGCCGGGGGGCGGCGCCACGATCCAGCGGGTCGTGTCCACCGATCCGCGCCACTTCCTGGACCCGGCGCTGGCGCCGGGCCAGGCGTGGGCCGGCGACCGCTGAGCGCGGGATCTCGCGACGGCCGGGTGCCCCCCACCGCCCCGAAGGATGGGCTCGCCAGGGCAGGGTGACGGCCGGGCCAGCGCGAAGAGCATGGCATGCGCCTGCCGGGGGGGTGCCGCCGTGGAGATCGCCCGCGACCTGCACCTGGTCCCCGGAACGAGCACCGGGAATGCCTGCCTCTATGTCGGCCAGACCTGCGTCCTCTTCGACACCGGCATGCCGGGCGACGGCCCCCGGGTGCTGGAGTATCTGGAGCGCCTGGGGCGTCGGCCCCAGGACCTGTCCGTCATCGCGCTGACCCATGCGGACCCCGGCCACTGCGGCGCCGCCCCGTGGCTCCGGCGCAATTCCGCCGCCCGGATCTTGGCCTCCCCCGACGCCGCGGTGCTGGCGTCCCATCCCAATCCCCCGGGACTGTTGCGCTGGGCGTGGCGTAGCGCCCTGCAGTTGATGCGGCGGCCGGTGGAGCCCTTCGCCGTGGACGGGCTGCTCGGCGAGCAGGACACCCTGGAGGGCTTCCGCGTGGTCGACACCCCAGGACACAGCCCGGGGCACATCTGCTTCTTCCGGCCCGAGGACGGCGTGCTGATCGCCGGTGACGCCGTGCGGGTGTCCGGCCGCGACTTGCTGTCCCCGCCGTTCTGGGACTCGGAGAGCGAGTGGAACGCCAGACTCTCCGTGGCCAAGCTCGCGGATCTGCCCATCCACCTGCTGATCCCCGGGCATGGGCCGCCGTTCCGGGAGCCGGCCGAACAACTCCGCCGCGTGGGGGGCCCCCCCGGCTTCCTGGAGGCCCGCCTGCGCCGGTCCGGGGAACTGGCCAAGCGGCGCCGCCCATGATGGGCGATGCCGCTTGGCCGCCGCCTCAGACCTCGGTGACCACGGGCAGGATCACCGGCCGCCGGTGCGTGCGCTCCCACAGGAGCTGTCCGACGATCTCCCGCACCTGCCCGCGCAGGGCGTTGCCGTCCCCGGCCCGGCGCCGCCCGCGACCGGCGTTGAGCGCCTCGGCGATCCGGTCGCGGGTCTCGTCCATGAGGGACTCCGACTCTCGCACATAGACGAAGCCGCGGCTGGCCACCTCGGGGGCGCCCACCAACTCGCCCCCGTCCTTGCGGACGCAGATGGCCACGACGACGATGCCGTCCTGCGCCAACTGGCGGCGGTCGCGCATCACCACGTTCCCCACGTCGCCGACGCCCAGACCGTCCACCAGCACCCGGCCGGCGGGGACCTTCCCCGAGATGCGCGCGCCCTGGGCCGTGAACTCGAAGATGGTCCCGTTCTCCCCCATCAGGACGTGGTCCTCGGGCACCCCGGTCTCGGACGCCATGCCCGCGTTCAGCACCAGGTGGCGAAACTCGCCGTGCACCGGGACGAACCAGCGCGGCCGGAGCAAGGTCATCATCAACTTGAGCTCTTCGCGGCTGCCGTGACCTGAGACGTGCACACCCTCATCGCGCTGGTAGACGACGCGGACGCCGAGACGGAAGAGGTTGTCGATCGTACGGTGGAAGGACTTCTCGTTCCCTGGCACCGGCGTGGCGGCCAGGACCACCGTGTCTCCCGGCACCAGGTCCACCGCGCGATGCTCGCCGGTGGCCATGCGGCTGAGGGCGGACATCGGTTCGCCCTGGCTCCCCGTGGTGAGGATGATGACGCGCTCCGGCGGCGTGCGGCCAATCGCCTCCGTGGGCAGCATCAACCCGTCGGGGACGCGCAGGTACCCCAACTTGGCCGCGATCTGGGCGTTGTTCTCCATACTGCGGCCGACGATGGCCACCCGGCGGCCGACGCGGCCGGCGATATCGAACACCTGCTGCAGGCGGTGGACGTTGCTGGCAAAGGTGGTCAGCAGGACGCGGCCCGGGGCGTCGGCGACAATGCGCGCGATGCTGCCGCCCACCTGCCGCTCCGACCCGGTGAAGCCGGGCCGCTCGGCGTTCGTGCTGTCACAGAACAGGCAGTGCACGCCCTCCCGGCCCAACCGCGTGAGCTTCTGGAAGTCGGTCACCTCGCCGTCCACGGGCGTGAGGTCGAACTTGAAGTCGCCCGTGAAGACCAGCGTGCCCACCGGGGTGCGCAGCGCGTAGCCGCGCGCCCCCGGAATGCTGTGGGTCACCAGGAAGTCCTCCACCTGAAAGCACCCCAGGGACAGGCGCTCGCCGTCGCGCAGGGGGCGTGATCCGGCCGGCAGGCGCAGGCCGTGCTCCCCCAGCTTGCCCTCCACCATCCCGAGGGTCAGGCGGCTGCCGAAGACCGGGGCCTGCACCTCTTTGAGAAGGTAAGGCATGCCGCCGATGTGGTCCTCATGGCCGTGCGTCAGCAGGATACCGCGCAGGCGCGCCTTGCGTTCCAACACGTATCCCATGTCGGGGAGAACGATATCGATGCCGGGGAGGTCGTCTTCGGGAAAGGCCAGTCCGCAGTCCAACACCACCATGTCGTCGCCGCACTCGATCGCGAACATGTTCTTGCCGATCTCGCCGACCCCGCCCAGCGGGGTGACGTGCACCTTCTGTTCCGTTGCCGAGATACCAAACACCTCCAGGCGCGTTCGCCGGTGCACACAAAAACACAGCCCACCCCAAGGGGGGGCGGTCCGCACCGACGTTGGCTGCGTGGCAGACTCACGCAGATGCCGCTGCGGGCAGTATATCCGGGCCGCCCGGTGAACTCAAGCTTTGGGGCGGCCACATCCCAATCACGCCCACCCCGGGTCTGGGGACAGTATCTCCGTTGGTGGGGGCAAAACGCGCCAGCGACAGACGCCCACGGTCCGAAGCTGGCCGGCCGACGAGGCGCAGCCGTAGCCCCCCGCGCGGTCCGCCACCCTCCCCCGCCGGCCGGGCCGTCCCCCACACCGCCCCACCCCGTCCCGTAGATACGGTCCGCACCGACCGGAACGAACCGGCTGTTCCACGGCGGCGCGGATCGACGCCCGGAAGACGGGAATGCTTCCATGACGGGGGGGATGGACGGTGGGGGCGCCGCAGTACGTGCGGTGGGGCTTCATCTCCATCACGAGGCCCAACCTCGTGGTCCTGGGGTTGATGATCATCGTGTTTGCGGCGGCGCTCATGCTCCGCCTCCCCGACGAGCATGGCGGGGACGGGCCCGGAAAGGAGCGGAAGTCGTGAGCACCAACCTCACGGGGTCCCTGCGCCGCTGGGCGTCCAGGGTCGTCACGGCCGAGGACCTGCTCCCCGAGGAGCTCCCCGAATACTGCCGCTCCTTCGTCTACCTCTTCGGCGCCTGCACGCTGGGCGCGTTCGTTTGCCTGCTCGCCTCGGGCATCACCCTGGCGCTCTTCGGCCCGACCTGGTGGCACATCTCGCCGCTCGGGCACTTCGTCAACAGCATCCACTTCTGGAGCGTGCAGTGCTTCTTCTTTTTCATGGTGCTGCACCTGTGGTCCCAGTTCTCCATGGCCGCGTGGCGCGGTGGGCGAAACCTGACCTGGGTGGTCGGGGCGCTGCTGTTCGTCTGCTCCATCCTGGCCGCCTTCACCGGCTACCTCTCTCAGCAGAACCTCGACTCCCAGTGGATCGCCGTGCAGGGCAAGGACGCCATCAACGGTGTGGGCGTCGGGGCCTTCTTCAACCTGCTCAACTTCGGCCAGATGTACAGCGTCCACATTGCCGTGATGCCGGCGGTGATCGCCGGGTTGATCACGGTCCACCTCATCCTCGTGCGCCGCCGGGGCCTGGTGCCACCGCTGGCCGACGACCAGGCCCCCAAGGAGGACGCCCATGCGGGGTGAACTGGCCTCAGACACCCGGCGTCCCCGCATGAAGCGATACGATCTGGTGCGGGAGGCCCTGCTGGCCCTGGCCTTCGTGCTGGCCCTCGTCCTGGTGCTGGCCGCCGTCTTCTCCTCGCCGGACGCCCCCCCGGTGACGATCCGCGGGTACGCCACCACGCGGCCGGTGTCGTTCCTGCAGACCGCCCTGCGCGAGCTGGACGGCACGGGGATCATCGCGCAGTACGGCCCGCCATACAACCACGGCACGAGGTCGGTCCAGGCCATCGGGCCCATCTCCCCGCAGCGTTGGGCCGGCGTGCGCATCCCGGTCAACACCGCCCAGGACTTCGTGCTCGACCCCCTGACAGACATCGCCCCGACGCAGCCGGCGCTGGCCAGCGCGCTGGCGCAGTTCAGCGCGGCTTCGGCCGCGCAGCAGGCCAGTTGGGAGGGCGCCTACGGCACGGCGCTCAGCACGGCGGCCGCCGCGGGGCGATCGACCCCGCCGACCCCGTCCGCCACCGCGGGTCCGGTGGGCGTCATGCTCCCCGCACTCTTGCACATCGCGCAGCTCGGTGGCCTGGAGGGACTGATCCTGTCCTCCCAAACACACCTCTACGTCACCGACTACACGCTGCCGCTGCTGTTCCTGTCCGGTCCGGCGCTCACCGCCCAAGCCCAGCACTACCATCTGCTGAGCACCCAGTGGGGCATGATGAACGAGACCGGCAACTACCCGGGGGCGGTCTGGCTCTGGCTATACACCCTGTGGTACCAGATACCGCCCTTCTCCACCTCGCAGAGCGGGGACCTGATGATCATGGGGGTCATGGGGTTGCTCACCCTGGGCTTCATCCTGACGCCCTGGATCCCCGGGGTGAACCGGCTGCCGCGGGCCCTACGCATCTACCGCCTGATCTGGCGGGACTGGTACCGCCAATGACGCGGACGGGGGCGGTGCGGGCGGGCATCTGGCTCTCCATCTACGCTGGTGGCGGGTCCCTGGTCGGCTGCCTGGGCTTTGGTCTGCTGTGGCGGGGCCTCTCTGGCCGGGCGTGGTCCGAGGCGCTCCTGGGGCTCGGCCTGCTGCTGCTCGGCCTGGACCGCGCCGCAGTGGCCTTCACCATGTCCATGCGCGCGCGCCGGTCGGCCCGACCCGCACCCAATCCCCCCGCCGGCGGGGACTCCGGCCGGCTGGCCGACCCCCGTAGACCGGGAACACGGGGTTAGTTTAGGCGCCATACCGTTCAGATAAGGCGCCACGGCGGTCTCCGGCGGCGCGGTGGAAGGTCGCCATCACCGGCCCCAAGGCCTTGCCGCTGAACCCCTCGCCCCCCCCACCGAGCGATGGCCTTTCGCAGCGGCCGCTCGGCAACGCCAAATTAACCAGGTCGCTGTCGCGAGGGAGGCCACCCCCGATGACCGGGAGCCGGGGGGCGACGGGGCGTTGGGCAGACCCCCGGGAGTTGCGGGGTGATGACTCGCGCCGTTGGGGCGCAAGTCATCACGTTACGGGCTCTTAGTTAGGCGAAGGACGCGGTAAGCCCGTAGCGGTCGACGGCCGCCCGCAGTTGCTCCAACTCGGCGGCACCCGGCGCGCACAGGGGCAGGCGGAAGCCGCCAACCGGGAACCCGGCCAGCCCCAGCATCACCTTGACCGGGATGGGGTTGGTCGTGATGAACAGCGCGCGGAACAGGGGCGTCAACTCCAGGTGCAGGCGGCGGGCCGCCTCGCTGCGGCCCTCGGCCGCGGCGGCCACCAGCGCCGCCATGCGCTCGGGCACGAGTTGGCTGGCCACGCTGACCACGCCGTGCCCACCCATGACCATCAGCGGCAGGGTGCGCGCGTCGTCCCCGCTGTAGAGCAGGAAGGGGGACGGCAGGGTGCGCACGATCTCGGCCGCCTGCTCGAGGTCGGGGCTGGCCTCCTTGATCGCCACCACGTTGGCGTGCTCGGCCGCAACCGCGCCCAGGGTCGCCGGCAGGAGGTTGGCGGCCGTGCGCCCCGGGACGTTGTACAGCATGACCGGGAGCGGCGTGCTGTCGGCGATCACGCCGAAGTGGGCCCGCAGACCTTCCTGCGGTGGACGGTTGTAGTAGGGCACCACGGCCATCACGCCGTCGGCCCCCGCATCCTGGGCCGCCGCCGCCAGGCGCGCGCTGGCGGCGGTGCTGTTGGTACCCACGTTGAGTACCACGGTACCGCGTGCCCCCAGACGCGCGCGCACGGCCCGGCACAGCGCCATCTTCTCCTCGTCGCCGACCGTCGCCGACTCGCCGGTCGAACCGGCGAGCACCACCCCCGGGGCGCCGCGCTCCACCAGGCGCTCCGCGAGTTCGGCGGCGGCGCCCGTATCCAGCCGGAGATCGGCGTCAAAGGGGGTCACCATGGCGGTCATCAGCCGGGGCCATCGCCGTTCGCTCGACACGGGCACCGCCCATCGCCTCCGCAACAGCCATCGCGACCGCGCCTATTTCGCGATCCGTGCCATGCCCCCTACCGCTCCAATCCGAACTTGCGGTGCAGGGCCTGGACCGTCTGTTCCATCCGTGGACGTTCCACCAGGACCGAGATGGTCACGTGGGAGTCGGCCGTCTGCAGGATCTGGATCTCCTCCTGCCCGAGGGCTTCGGCGACCGCGGCCATCACGCCGGGAACGCCCCGCATCCCCGTCCCCACCACCGAGACCTTGGCGCAGTCCGCCTGCACCGCCACCCCGAACCCGGCTCCCTCCAGCGCGCGGCGGGCCGCCGGCGCGTCGTCCCGCGCCACGATGAAACGGCGGCGGTCGGGGGCCACGTTGATCAGGTCCACGCTGATCGCCGCGTCCCCCAAGCAGCGGAACATCTGCACGACGGCCCCGGGATCCTGCCCGCCCTCCACGCTGAACAGCGCCACCTCGGGCATGTAGGTCACACCGGTGACGGTCCGGCTCCAGCCATCCCACTGCGCATCCTCGAACGTGTGCGTGATCAGCGTTCCCGGTTCCTTGTCCGGATCGTCGAAGGTGCTGCGGACGCGCAACGGCATGTTCCCCCGTCTGGCCAGTTCCACGGCTCTGGGATGCACCACCCTCGCCCCCTGTTGCGCCATCTGAAAGATCTCCTCGTAAGACAGCACCGCGAGGGTCCGCGCCTCCGGGACGATGCGCGGATCGGCGGTCTTCACCCCGTTGACGTCGGTGTAGATCTCGACCACTTCGGCCTGGAGCGCCACGCCTAGCGCGGCGGCCGTGGTGTCCGACCCACCCCGCCCCAGGGTGGTGATGTCCCCGGTCTCGGCGGCCCCCTGAAACCCGGCGACCACGCAGAGGTCGTGGCGCTCCAGGTGGCGGCGCAGGTGGTCGGGCTCCACCCGCAGGATGCGCGCGTTCCCGAACGCCCGGTCGGTGATGATACCGGCCTGGGCACCGGTGAGGACGACCGCGGGCAGGCTGCGGCCGCGCAGCACCCCGGCGAGGACGACGGCGGAGATGATCTCCCCGCAGGCCACCATCAGGTCGGTCTCCCGGGGAGGCATCTCCGGAAAGACGTCCCGGGCAAGGCGCAGCAGCGTGTCCGTGGCGTAGGGGTCGCCCCCGCGCCCCATGGCCGAGACCACGACGACGGGGGTCAGGCCCCGGTGGAGCGCGGTGTCGATCCGGTCTGCTACCAGAGTGCGATGCGCGGGCGTCGCAAGCGAACTGCCGCCGAACTTCTGGATGATAATGCGCACGTCTGGCCTTTTCTCCCTTCCCGAGGCGCGGTGGTGACCGGCCGGGCAGCGGGAGGCGGGGCCGCCGCGGGGCGGGTTACCGGCGCATCAGCAACTCGGCGATCTGCACGGCGTTCGTGGCCGCGCCCTTGCGCAGGTTGTCGCCGACGATCCACAGATGGAGGCCGTTGGGAAAGTCCAGGTCTCGCCGGATCCGCCCGACGTGCGCCTGGTCCGTACCGGCGACATCCAGCGGGGTGGGGTATTCCCCCCGGGCGGGGTCGTCGCGGAGGACCACCCCCGGCGCCGCCGCGAGCGCCGCGCGGGCCGTCTCGGGCGTCAGCGGGCGCTCTGTCTCGATATAGACGGACTCGGCGTGCCCCACGGCAACCGGTACACGGACGGCCGTCGCGCTGATCGGCAGTTGCGGGGTCCCCAGGATCTTGCGCGACTCGCGCGCCAGCTTCCATTCCTCCTGGGTGTATCCGTCGTCGCCGAAGGCGTCGCACTGGGGCATCACGTTGAAGGCCAGTTGCCGCGGAAAGACCGCCGGGGTGGGCCGGCGCCCGTCCAGCGCCGCCGTCGCGCCCTCCCGGAGTTCGGCCAGTCCACCCTGGCCCGCCCCCGAGGCGGCCTGGTACGTGGAGACCAGGACGCGGCGCAGGCCGCCGCCCGCACGGGCCAGCGGTGCCAGGCAGAGGACCAGGGGAATGGTCGTGCAGTTGGGGCTGGCAAAGAGCCCATGCCCGCCGTCCGCCGCCTCCGGATTGACCTCCGGGACCAGCAGGGGCACGTCCGGGTCCATCCGGAAGGCGCTGCCCTTGTCGATGACGCGCGCCCCGCCCTCCAGCGCCAGCGGGGCCAGCGTGCGGCTGACCTTCGCACCCGGCACCGCCAAAAAGCAGAGGTCCAGACCCGAAAACGCCGCCGGCTCGACGGCGCGCACCTCGAGATCGCTCCCCCGCCAACGTACTCGCCGACCCGCGCTGCGCTCGGTCGCCAACAGGCGCAGTTCGGCCAGCGGGAAGTCCCGCTCCGCCAAGACCTGCAGCAGGGTGCCACCCACGGCGCCGGTGGCGCCGACCACGCCGATCCTCCAGGCCACGTTCCCACCCGCTCCCGGCTGGCGGCACGCCTTGGGGGGCAATCGCTGCGGCCCCGTCCCGCCGGCCCGGCCCACTGTACACTGCGCCCACCCCCACGGCAACGCCCGGGATACCTACCACCCTCGCAACATGGGCTGCAACTGCCGGCCCTCCAGGGCGGCGAGCACGGTGTCCCCGCACAGTTCGAAATGCGCCACAAGCGAGGTGGGCTTCTGGTGCGGGCTGTCCTGCCCGAAGGGCACGAAGTAGACGTTGCGGGCCACCAGCAGCCGGGCCAGGTTGGCCGCGTTCAGCCCCAGGGCGTCGTTGGTGGTCAGGGCGACCACCACCGGGCGCCCGTTGCGCAACTGAGCCTTGGCCGCCATGAGCGGGGCCGAGTCGGTCATGGCGTTGGCCAGCTTGGCCAGCGTGTTGCCGGTGCAGGGCGCGATCAGCAGCGCGTCCAGCGTCTGTTGCGGGCCGAAGGGTTCCACCTCGGGGATCGTGGTGAGCGGCGCCCTCCCCGCCGCCTCCGTGATCTGACTCCAGTGCTCCTCGGCCGTCCCGTGCCGCGTACTGGTCCCCGCCAGGGCCGCCGAGATCACGGGCACGATCTCGGCGCCCCCCCGGCGCATCTCGACCATGACCTCCAGGACCGCCCCCAGCGTGTGGTGCGATCCGCAAAGCGCCCACCCGACCGTGCGTCCGTCAAAGGGCCGCATCGTAGGTGCCTCCCTTCCCCGTCCCTGCCAGAATCTCCAGGGCCACCTCGGCCAGGATGCGGCCGGCGGTGACGGGGTAGCGCCCGGGGATGCCCCCGGCCAGATGGGCCGGGCGGCCCATCGCCTCCGCGGCGGCGAAGTCGGTCCCTCCGGGAGCCGAGGCGATGTCCACGACCACGGTCCCGGGGAGGGTGGCGGCCAGTTCCGCCCGGCCGAGGGCGGGGGCTGGCACCGTGTTGAACACCCAGTCGGTCCCGCGCACGGCCTCCAGCAATCCC
>JAJZWQ010000186.1 GCA_021846605.1 Bacillota bacterium
GGGGCGGCGCCGCGGGACCGGGCCGATCCTGGCAACGGACGCGAGCCGTGCGAACGCTCTCCGGTCCGGGTGGAAAGCCCGGCGTGCGCGGCAGTTGCCGCGTAGCCCGAGTCCGCCTGTTGCCTACGGCCCCGCAAGGGGTCAACACAAGGCCGAAAGGGGCGAAAACCTGGTCGGGCGGACGGTGTGGAAGGCCGAAAGATCGGTTGGTACACATTTTTCTAACCAGGGGACAGGCATGGCGATGCCTGGAATTGGCGCCGCCGGGGCCGCTGCTGCGGACGCAGTGCTTCGGGGCGCAGTCCGGGGACTGCAGGGGCCGGTGCTCGCGGCCCTAGACCGGCTCCTGCTGCGGCCGGTCGTGCTGAGCCCTGGAGTGGTGGCGGCGGCCGGCGCAACCCGGGATGTGGGCGCGAGTTTGCTGGTCGCGGTCTTGACCTATGGCGTGCTGCGAACCCTGCTGGCTCCTTTGGTCGGATTGCGGCCGGATCCATTGCCCGCGCTGGTCGGGCGCGTCGCCCTGGCCGCCGTGGGTGTGGCCGGGAGCGTACCCCTGGTTCAGGGGGTGCTGGCGGCCAACCATGCGCTGTGCGCTCTGCTCATCCGGGCGGCCCCCCACGGTCCGACGGGGCTGATTCGTCCATTGGCGGGGGGCATCGGCCTGTCCGCAGCCCCGGCACTGCTCGGGATCGGGCCGGACGTGGTCGCGTTGGCGGTTCTGGTCGGGACGGCGGCGCTCGCCTGCTTTTACCTGGTGCGGGCCGCGGAGATTTCGCTGTTGTGCCTGCTTTTGCCCATCGGCGCGGCGCTCTGGGCCCTGCCGGCCGCGGATGGCGTCTGGCGGGCGCTGGTGGGCGAACTGCTGGTGAGCGTCTTTGTTCAGTCCGCCCAGGCGGCGGTGTTGCTCGTGTTTGCGGCGGGCATGTCCGGCGGCGCGGGACACGCCGGCCAGTGGTTGTCTGCGCTGGCGTCCCTTTCCCTTCTCTTTCGCTGTCGCACGCTGGTGGGGCGGGCGGTCGGGACCCTGTTTCCTTGGGCGGGAGATGCGGCGGGACCTGGGGAGTGGCTGCGGGGGGCAGGGATCGGATTGCGCCTTCGCGGTCCGGGGTGAAGGCGGGGGGTATGGCGATGCCGTTGATCCCCGGCGCGACCGGGCGCGGGTTGCGCGTGTTGCCGCGGCTTGGTCTGGGACAGGCCGTCGGAGTCCTGGCGACCGCCGTGGTCTGTTTCGCCATGTGGCATGCGGCGGTACCCCGGGTCGTGCGGGTGCCGGGGTTGGCCGCCATTGCGGGCGCCGGGATGCTGCTGAGCATCGGGTCATGGCCTCCGGGGCCGCAGGGGGAGGCGGTGGTCCGCTGGCTGGGCCGGCTGGCCGCGTACGGGTGGCGGCGACAGGCGCGTGCCGGCACCGGCGGGGGCCGGTGGTGCGGGCCCGTGGACATGGTCGGGCCGTACCTTCTGCACCCGGGGGGGTGTGCGGCCGTCTTGGAGAGCGGCGGTTTGGATCCGGCTCTGGGTGGCGACGATGCCTGGGTGGCCGCCGTCGCCGGCTACCGTGAGCTGCTGCACGCACTGGAACGGCCGCTGCAGGTGGTCGTGGTGTCGAGGTGGTTGCGAGACGCCGACCGACCGACCCACTATCGGACGGAGCGGGTGCCGGCCGGGCTGGCCGAAGTCGCCGCCACCTACGCCTCCCACTGGGGTGGGTTGGTGGCGGCGCGTTGCTGGGTTGTGCGGCGCGTCCTGCTCGTGGCGTCGGCGCCGGGGAGGGGCGCGGACGCCCAGGCGGACATCGAGGCGACCGTCGCCTGTGTGCAGCGCCTCGCCGCGCGCCTGGGCTTTGGCTGTCGCCGGCTGACCGGGGATGAGTTGGTGGCCGCGTGGCGGGAGTGGACGGGGGACGTCTGTCCCGGGGCGAGGGTGGATGGGCAAGCGGGTTGGCGCGTTCGGGGCTGGTCGGATGCGTAGCCCCTGGGGCCCCGGGCGCTCTGGCGCGTTGGCGCCCGGCCGGGCGCGCCGCGGTGATCTTGCCGCGCCGGGGTTTGTGGCGGTGGCCCCCGATCATCTGACCCTATCCGACGGCCGCGTCGCCCGCACCCTCATTGTGCGTGGCTATCCGCGGACCGTCGTTGCGGGATGGCTGGCGCCCCTGGAGGGGTGGCCCGGCGAACTGCGGGTGGCCACCTTCATCGAACCCGTGGCCACCGCGACGGCCCTCGCGGAACTCGGCGCGCATCAACGTGCGGCCTCGGCCTCCGTGCTGCTCACCGAGATGCGTGGGGCTCTGCCGGACGCCCTTGACCAGGAGGCGGCCGCGGAGGCGCGACGCCTGCGTGCGGCGCTGGCCAGGGGCCAGACCCGGCTGTTTGTGGTGCACATGGCCCTCACCGTCCTCGCTGCGGACCTGCCGGATCTGGAGCGCCGCTGTGCTGAAGTGGTGCGCCTCCTCGCCGGATTGCTGGTGGGCGTGCGAAGCGGACTGCTTGAGCAGGATACGGGTTTCGCCGCCACGCTCCCCAGCGGGCGCCTGGTCCTTTCCGCACCGCGCAACTTCGACAGTGAGGCCCTGGCCACGATGTATCCCTTTTCCTCCGGGGGGACGCTGCCGGCGAACGGCGAGGTGTGGGGGATGGATCGCCGCTGGCGCAGTCCGGTTGCGGTGGATCGGCGGGCCTTGAGCAACCCGCATGTGTTGTGCGTGGCGGCGAGCGGGGCGGGGAAGTCCTTTTGGGCAAAGCATATTCTGCTTCAGGCCGTCCTGCGGGGCGAACGTGTCTGTGTTCTGGACCCGCACGGGGAGTATGCCGGGTGGTGCCGGGTCGTGGGGGGGCGGACGATCCGCGTGGACGACCACACCGGCCTTGGGGCGCGGTTGCTCCTGCCTCTGGTCGGGGAGGCCGGGGAGGCATGGCGCATCCGTTGGTCGGCGCGGTTGCGGGCGCTGCTTTTCCTGCTGGGTCACCGAATGAGTCCCGAGGCGGCAGCCGTCTGCGGCGTCGCCCTGCAAAGGGCCATGGCCGGCGCGGCGCCCGCTCCCACCCTGGGCGGCGTTGCGGACGAACTGGAGAAGGAAGGCCCTGCCGGCGCCCGCATGGCCGCGGTCCTGCGGGAGGCCCTGCAGACCTGCCTGCGGGGGTTTGCCGGTGGAGGGGGCGATCTTCCGGATAACCTCCCCGCGCTGGTGTTTGATCTGCGGGGGGTGGCGGAGCGAACCGGGCCCGGGTCCGCGGCCGCGCTGTGGCTGCTGGCGGAGTTTCTGTTGGATCATTGGGTGGATCCCGCGCGGCCGCCGCTGACGGTTGCGGTCGACGAGGCCCACGCACTGCTGGCGCACGCCGTGACGGCGCGCTTCTTGGAAGAACTCCTGCGCAGCGGCCGCAAGCGCGGCGCCGGCGTGCTCTTGTTGACCCAGGCGATCGGCGATCTCCTGGGGGCCCACGCCGACCCGGATGCGGCGCGGGCGACGCGCGCCGCCTTGGCCAATGCCGCAGCCGTGTTTCTCATGCGCCAACAAAACCAACGGGAGGTCGCCATGGTGCGCGCGCTGTATCGCCTAGGCGCAGAGGAGGCGCGGTTGCTGACCACCTGCGGCCGGGGCGAAGGGCTCTTGGTGGAGGGACGCCGCCGTGCCTCGGTGCTGGTGGATGTGCCGCTGGCGATGCACGCCGCCTTTGCTACGGACCCGGATGGCGGCACGCCCCCGGCGCCATGAGCCGCCCCCGAGGAGAACGTTCTTGCCCGCGGCTGCGGCAAGGGGACGGGCCGGCCTGTCCCCCGTCACGCCGGTCTGTCCAGCGCCCAGCATCCGATAGCGGCATAGACCGTGGCGACGAGCCACAGCGACCAGACGGGCAAGGGGATGACGAGTCGCGCGAGCTCCGCCAGCAGGGGCAGCGTCCAGGCCGCCAGGCCCACGCGCCAACCCTGGATCCACGACGCATTGCGGCCCGCGAAGCGCGCGGCGATCAATCCAATCCAGGTTACGATCAGCGCCCGCATCAGGTCGCCCAGGATCGTGAAGCCGGTTGCCACGACGGCACCGAGCCACAGGCCTTCGGAGGAGAGGGCGGACAGCAGGTTGCCGATGTTCGCCTTAGTCGGCGGCAGCTTGCCCAGCATGGAAAACGGCACCACAAGGTTGCCGCGGACCGTTTCCCGGGTGCGAAGCAAGATCTCGCGCGTGGCAAGCACCATGCCGACCGCGGCGTGGCCCAGAGCGGACGGGTGGGCGTGCCCCGTCGGTACGAGTACGATGCTGGCGCCGTCCGCCTGGACGCGCAACGGCAACGAGGCGGGGGGCGTAACCCGCCATTGCCCGCCGGAGAGCGAAAAGTCGGGCAGGAGGTGCCACGCGGCGGAGATCGCCGTCAGACCGCGGGCCACGCCCCAGGCCATGACCACGGAGGTGACGGCGGCGGTAATCCCCGCCACCAGGAAGAATGCGGCGTAGGCCCCCTGGGGCTGGGCCCCGATGCGGCGGTAGCCCGCCCCGCCGAGGAACGCCTGCCACAGCCGTTCTGGCACGGATAGGCGCGCCTCCGCCGGCGCCGGTGAATCCTCGACCGCCAAGCCCCGCCGACCCCCTTGTGCGTGTGGAGGCGATCAGGCCCCCAGCGCGAACCATTCACAGCGAAGCGGCTGCAAAAAGCGATCCGCCACGAAGTTGAGGGCCTTGCGCGCCGGGTGCAGGTCGGCCGCCAGGCCGTCCAGGGTTTCGCGCAGGCCGCATTGGCGTGCTTCCGGCGCGCGTGCCGCAGATCGATAGCGCGTTTGGCTCTCGTCCTCCCATTCGTCGAGCTGCATGGAGCCCTGCGCGCTGTCTGGGAACACCCCAGCCAGGAACAGGGCGACATCGCCCAGGCGCCGGTCCAGGGCGAAGCGTTCCGCGGCTTCGGCATGGCGACGCAGGCGCCGCAGGTCGTCCAGGTTCAGTTCGTGGAAGGCGCGGCCGGCGGGCCCGGATCCCTTGCGGTCTGCCGGGGCCCGCCCCACGGAGGTGAAGGACGCCAGCAGTTCCGCCAAGTAGTGGACCCGGGCCGTGTCATCCAATGTGTGGGCGATTCGCTGGGCGTCGAATACCGGCAGGCGCTTGCGGGGGGCCAGCCATTCGGCGGTGAAGCTGCGGTGGCGCAACTCGCGCCGTGAGCGGCGCAGCAGGATGGAGAAAAAGAAGTATGGGCTGACCTTGAGCAGGATTTGCGGGTCTTGCAGGACGGCGGGTTCGAGGCGCGGATCTTCGAGCATGGCCGCGAGAACCGCGGGGTCGTTGCGCAGCGTGCGCACCGCGCCGGCCAGGTCTCCGCCGGTTGCGGCCTCCGTCACACGCAGCGCGTAGGTGATGTCGGCATCCGTGAGCATTTCAAGCAGCAGGCCGTCCGCGTACATTCTCGGCTCCCCCTTCCTCGATGGAAGACGGTGGGCGGCGG
>JAJZWQ010000187.1 GCA_021846605.1 Bacillota bacterium
TGCCTGGCCCGGGCGCGCGAGAATGCGCGCGGCGTGCGGGACCATCTCTCGGTGGAGCTCTGGGAGGAACTCAACAAGTTTTACCTGTTCGTCCGCGGCAGCCGGCTGGCCGGCCCCGGCGCGGAGGATGAACCCCACGCGTTCTTGCAGCGGGTCAAGACCAGCGCCTACCTGTTCCAGGGGGTAGCGGACGCCACACTGGTGCGGGACGAGGGGTGGGAGTTCCTGCGCCTTGGGATGTTTCTGGAGCGCCTCTCGCAGACCGCCCGCCTCACGTCCATCCAGGCGACGCTGCTGCAGGACGCCGCGGCCGGCAGCCCCCACCGCTGGATCGCCCTTCTGAAGTCCTGCAGCGCGTTTGAAGCCTATCGCCGGGTGTTCGCGTCGGGCTTTGACCCCGACCATGCGCTGGAGCTGCTCCTGCTGCACCACGAGTTCCCGCGCTCCGCCTACTTCGCCGCCGCGCGCTTGGTGTCGGCCCTGCGTTCCATCACGGGCACGGGCCCCGACCGGTACGCGACCCGTTCAGAGCGGGAGGCGGCCCGGCTCTGGAACCGCTTGGCCGTAGCCACCCCCGACGACATTCGGGCGGAAGGGCCACCAGCGTTTATCACCGGCATCATCGCCGCCGGTGCCCGCATCGGGGAAGCGGTTGCCGCGGATTTCTTCGCCGGTGCGCCCATGTTCTCGGGTGGGGTGAGCTGGTGAGGCTTCATGTGTGCCACGACACCGCCTACACCTACGGGCAGGACGTGCACTCCAGTTACAACGAGCTGCGTCTGCTTCCGCCGGAGTGCCCCGCGCAGCACGTGGTGCAGGCCAGTCTCCAGACCGTGCCGCACGGCTTCCAACAAGCCTTCCTGGACTACTACGGCAACCGCACGGTGTACGTGGAAGTGCGGCAGCAACATAACCGTCTGGACATCCGCGCGGAAATGGTGGCGGAGACCTACGGCGGCGCCCTGGAGGTCCCCGGGCGCCGCAACGACGAATTCTTGCAGGCGGGTGCCCTCACTCGGCCCGCACCTGAGACCGCTACCCAACTCCGCACCCTGGCGGCTGGCGACGCCACCGGCCTCATGCGCGAGGTCCGGGGACTGTTGGCCTACCAAAGCGGGGTCACGGACACGGACACCGACGTGAACGCGGCGCTGCAGTTGCGCCGGGGCGTCTGCCAGGACTTTGCCCACGTCTTTATCACGGCCTGCCGCCTCAAGGGGCTGCCGGCGCGCTACGTGGCCGGCTATCTCTGGCAGCGCGGACCGGGCGGACCCCAGGAAAGCCACGCCTGGGCGGAGGTCTATGCGCAGGGCGAGTGGCGTGCGTGGGATCCCACGCACGGCTGTCCGGCGGACGAGCGCTACCTGGGGGTGGCGGTCGGGCGGGATTATGCCGATATCCCCCCGGTGCGGGGAGTGGTATTCGGGGCTGGCACGCAGGGGATGCGCGTGCGGCTGCGCGTGGTGGAGCAGGTGACCGAGTCCCACCAATAGCGGCAGGCGGCGGGATGCGTCAGTTCACGCCGGCCGCGGACGCCCGGGACAGGACGGCGGAGTTGCAGGACCAGAGGGCGTGAAGTCCCCTGGCTATCCGGTGGGCCCGTACGCCACATCCCATGCGTGGGCGCGGCTGTCATGCAGCGCCAGGTGGATCTTCATGGGGCCCAGCGAGGTGGCAAGTGCTACCACGAGACGGTCAAACGGCTGGTCGGCCAGGATGCACCGTGGGTGCAGCGTGACGATGGGCCGAGAGATGGCGCAGCGCACGCCTTCTTCCTCCAGCGCCGCGGCGGCGTGACCGAAGACCATGGAGCCGAACTCACCCAACGCGCTTTCGACGCGCTGGTCATTCCAGCGTGCCGCCAGACGGTTCCCGAGTAGCACCCCCGCCAGGTGCTCGGCCACGGACTGGTCAAACCCGTAGAGCACCCCTCCGCCCAGGGCCCCCACGATGGGGACGATGACCGTTACCGGCTCGGTGGTGTCGTCCCCGGACTCGACGGCTGGCGCACCTACGCGTTCCGCCCGCACCCCCAGCGACTCCAACGCGGAAAAGGCTCCGCGCACGAACGGGTTCAACAACCGTACGTCGGGTAGAACCACTGCCCTGCCTCCCTGTGCGCACTCCCGTTTCGCGGTTTGGCGTGCGGAGGGGTCTTCAAGCGATCAGCCGCCGTCCATAAGCGCAACGCTTCTGTTTATCGTACGTGTATGGCCGCGCCTTTGAGTGCTACGCGAGCTCGGCGCGTGTTGGGCGCCGCGGGGGGGACGCGAGGGGCTTGGGTGGGGGACCCGGGGTGCGCCGTGGAATGCGGCATCCTTCGGGCGGGGCAAGTCGCTTCTGCCTCCGGGCTGCCCCCGGTAGGAGCGCTCCGCTCCGCGGCCGGTCAGGCGCCGGTGCCGTGCACGGCGAGGGTCGGCCGCAGTGCGCGCAGGCCTTCGGACTGCACCGGCCGCGCCGGCGGCGTGGCTACGGATGCGGCGCCCAAGGGATCGTGCACAGACACCAGCTTGGTGCCGTCGGCAAATGTCGCCTCGACCTGTACCAGGTGCAGCAGTTCCGGTACTCCGGGCAACACGTCGGCGACGCCGAGTACGTGATGGCCGGACTCCACCAATTGGTCGACGCTGCGCCCGTCGCGGGCGCCCTCGAGCACGTGCAGGCGAATCAGGGCCATGGCCTCCGGGTACCCGAGCCGCAGGCCGCGGGCCCGCCGCTGCGCCGCAACGGCGGCGACTCCCTGGAGCAGCAGCAGACGGTCTCGTTCGCGTTCAGGGACGGGCATGGGCTTCTCCTCCCACCAGTTTCGGGCCATCCCGTGCCATTACACGCCGCCCTGTCCGGTAACGGCGAGAAGCGGTCAGATTCTCTGCGCGGTTTTGGCGTCTATCTCACACCGGGGCAAGGGCAACTCCATGAAACGTCAGCGTTCAGTCGATAAACTTGCCCTTTGGTCCGGCCGCGCGGGTCGCGACGTCTGGGCCGCCCGAGCCGGCGCCCGCCGCCCCTTCCAGGGTGTCGCTGATCGGTTAAGGAATTTCCGTGAGGGCGATGGGGCGTGCCTGCGGTTGTTGGCGGCCGGGGGGCCCAGGGCCCCAGACCGGCGGTGCGCCAAGATCACCCAGCACCCGGCCCTGCGCTTTTAGCGCCGTTTCCCGGCGGTCTTCTCGCCAGCGGTGGCGACCGCCGCATGGTCGCCATGTCGCCGCCACCCGGCCCGGAGACCGCGTGTTCCGGGACGGCTGGCGGCCAGCCCCCGTGCGGCAACGCCCCGGACGAGCCGGCTACGGACCGGAGGCCCCAAAGCGTTCCGTGCGGATGCGGTCCGGGGGATGGCCGAGGCGGTCCAGGGCCGTTGCTCCAGCCTCCACAAACCCCGAGGGCCCGCAGACATAGGCCAGCGGGCGCGCATCCACGGGCCACGCCACGGCTTGCACCATGTCCTGGTCGAGGCGGCGGGCAAAGCCGGTCCAGCCCGCCGGTGTCGCGCGCGTAAACGTATGGACGACGGCCAGCGTCGAATCGGCGCGTTCCAGTGCCGCAAGTTCCTCCCGGTAGATCACGTCGGCAGGGGTGCGGCAGGAGTACAGCAGGCGCGCGGGTGACGGCGGGGCGTGCCGCGCGCGGTGCCGGAGCATCGCCATCACGGGCACGACCCCCGCACCACCGGCCAGCAGCAGGAGCGGCCCGGGGATGGAGTGGTCCCAAACGAAGTAGCCGCCCAACGGACCGCGGAGTTCCAGGAGGTTGCCCACGCGGATCTCCCGGGTGAGGTATGCAGACACCTCGCCGTCGTCTAGCCGTTCGACCGTGAGCGCCAGGACCGGATCTTCTGGGGCGGAGGCGAGCGAATACGACCGCTGGGCCTGGTAGCCGTCCTCCGCGGTCAGGCGCACGTCGACGTGCTGTCCGGCCCGGTGCCCGGGCCAGTCCGGGACGTTCAGGAGCAGCGTGCGGACGCGGGGGGTCTCGTCCCGCACGCCGACCACCCGGGCCCGCCGCCAGGCTAGTCGTCCCAGTAGCGTTGCTCCTTCCAGGGATCACCCTGGTTGTGGTACCCCCGCTTCTCCCAGAAGCCCGGTTCGTCCCCGGTCACCAGGCGCAGGCCGCGCACCCACTTGGCGCTTTTCCACAGGTACAGCGCCGGTACCAAAAGTCGCGCCGGCCCGCCGTGCTCGGCCTGCAGGGGCTGTCCCTCGTAGCCGTCGGCCACCCAGGCCCGCCCCCCCCGCACCGCCTCCAGGGGCACGTTGGTGGTATATCCGCCGTCGCAGAACGCCACCACGTGGGTCACGCCGCCTGGGACCTCCCCCAACAGGGTGTCGACCGAGACACCGCGCCAGTGCGTGTCCAGCTTGGACCAACGTGTGACGCAATGGATGTCGCAGGTGACGTCCTGGTGGGGCAGCGCGCCGAACTCCTGCCACGTCCAGCGGCCGCGGTCGGTCCCGTCCGGCCCCAGGATGCGGAAGTCCCAGCGCTCCAGGTCCACCCGCGGCGTGGGGCCAGCAGTGAGGACGGGAAAGCCGCGCTCCAGGTACTGCCCCGGCGGGATCCGCTCCCGCACCTCCGGCGCCGGGCGGCGGCCACGAAACCCGGGGCTTACGATGTCCTCGTTGCTCACTGCCGTGCCTCCGCTCCCGGGCTCCCCGCCCGGCGTGTCCGGCGATGATCTATGCCCTGCGCGTCTGCGCCGATTTTCCCCGCTCTGCCGCCGCGATCCCCGTCCGCACAAAGGCGCTGCACCCGTCCACCTGCTCCTCGCTCAGGCCATGGAGGACGACGGCGCCCGCAAAGCCGAGGCCGTGCAGCAGCCCCAGGTAGTGTGGGTAGTCCAGGCGGCCGTGACCCGCCGGCAGATCCCCGGCCGCGCCGTCATGGTCCAGATCCTTGGCGTGGGCGAGGACGATGTCCCGACCAAGCAGGGAGAACGCTTCGTCCAGGATGGCGTCCATCCGCGACAGTTCCCCGGTGCGGAACAGGTTTGCGCCGTCGATGCACACGCCCAAGCGCGGCGAGCCGACTTCGTCCAGGAGTCGGCGCGCCCGCGCGGCGGAATCGATCACGTTGCTGACCTCCGGTTCGACCGCGAGCGTCACGCCCTGCGCCTCGGCCTCCGGGAGCACACTGGCCAGCGACTCCAAGAGGTCCCGCCAGGCCTCCGGGCTCCCGTTGTCCGGGTGGGGGCTCCACATGCTCTCCCGGTTGCGCGTGCCGGTGCACAGCGTCACGATGTCCGCGCCAAGCCGGGGACAGGCGGCGATCACTCCCCGCAGGCGGCGCGCGCCCTCCGCGCGGTGCGCCGGGGGGTGCGTCCCACAAATGTGGAGCAGAATGTTAAGAGATTGTTAATAACCAGGACTTCCCATGGGTAGTGGTAAACCCCTCCCCCGAAATACCACTT
>JAJZWQ010000188.1 GCA_021846605.1 Bacillota bacterium
CACCGTCCGCTCGGGCGGCAGCACGATATGCGGCAGGTCGCCCGAGTGGCGCCGGGCCAGCGAGGCGGCGGCGGTGAGCCAGCCGGCGTCGCGGCCCATCACCTCGATCAGACGGACATCCTCGAAGCCGGCCATGGCCCGCAGATCGGTCGCCAAGTCCCGCACCGCGGTGAGGACGAAACGGGCGGCGCTCGGGTAGCCGGGGGCGTGGTCGGTGCCCCGGAGGTCGTTGTCGATGGTCTTGGGCACGCCGACGACCGGCAGGCGACCCTCGCCGACCGCGGCCAGCCGCTGGGCCAAGGCCATGGTGCCGTTGCCGCCGATCAGCACCGCGGCGTCCACCTGGGAAGCCACTCGCGCCAGGCGCGCGTCGTCCTGCGCATCCGGGCGGTGCCGCCCGCTTCCCAGGGCGGCGCCCGGGGTGGTGCGCAACCACGCGGGCGGCGGGCCGCTCAGGGGTATCAGGTTGCCGGCGAGCAGTCCCTGACCACCGCCGCGCACGCCCAGTGCGGTCACGCCCGGACGGGCCAGCCCCTCCAGAACTCCGTAGAGGGAGGCGTTGAGCACGGCCGTCGGGCCGCCGAACTGTCCAACGAGCACGCGCACGCCCCGCCACCCCCAGGTATCGATCGCCTTCCCGGCCAGACGGCCCGCCCGCCCGTCGCGCGGCCCGCGCCATGGGCCCTGGGCCCATTGGGCGCGCCACTCCCGGGGTGCGGCGCAGGCACCCCCGGCCCCTGCCGTACCCCGCGGTCTGGGGGGCGAGGCCGATACGCCGCCCGGTCGTTGGGGCTGCGGCGAACCCGGCGGGGCCTCGGCGGGGGCGGTCTCCGTCTGCCGCGGGCGGGTGGGAAGACACCGACGACCGTGGTGGTCGGGAGCGGCACCGTTGCGATCACAGTATTTCCCTGTCCCCCCCTGGTGTTCCTTCCGCCGTGCCGCCGCCGTTTGCCTCCGCTTCAAAAGGCGCCCGGCACGCCGCCGCCGCGTCGGCCCGGAGAAACGATTCTACCCAGGCGCAGCCCGTCGTCTTGGCGAAAGTCCGGTCCGACAGCGGTCGGGGTGCCGCTACCCGGCGGCAGAGCCCAGAGTTGGCCGAAACGAGAGGGACGATGGCGGGATGACGGATACCGATGGGCCGCGGGGTACGCGGGCGGACGAACTGGCGGCGGTCGTCGCCCTTGCCGACGCCGTTTTCAAGCAAGGCATGGGGCCGCAGTTTCCGACGCTGTTTTGCGCCGAAAACGGCGACGGGCTGCGCACCTTTTGGCGCGACGGCCAGCCGGTCGCCCTGGTGGGGGTGTGGCGTGGAAGGGTCGTCGTCGATGGCCGCGAGGCCGCCGTGGCCCACATCGGGGCCGTGTGCACGCGGCCGGAGCACCGCGGCCAGGGACTGGCGACGCGGCTGTTGCTGGATGCCCTGGAGGGGTTGCGCGGTGAGGGCACGGCCCTGGCACTGATCTCGGGGGGGCGCGGGCTGTATCGCCGGCTGGGGGCAGAGTCGTTTGGCACGTTGCTGCGCTGCCGCGTGGATGCGGCCGCCCTGGCCCGGGTCCCGGGCGGGCCGGTGGAGGTGTCCGTGGCGACCGGGGTCGAGCCGATCGCGGCGTTGCAGGCCGTCGAGCCCGTTCGCTACGTGCGCAGCGCCGACGACTGGATCCGTCTGGCGGCCGCCAAGGGCTACGTGCCTGCGGGCCGGGGTCGGTCGGCCGCCCTGGTGCGTCGGCCCGGGGCGGCGTCTCCGTCCGCGTACCTGCTTTTGGGCCGGGTGCGTCGGCCCGAGGCGCCGCAGACCGGGCCGGGCGTGCTGCCCGTCGACGAGTTCGGGGGGGACCGGGACGCGCTGTGGGACGCCCTGCCGGAGGTCCTGGCCGCGTCCGGGGCCGAGGTGGCCGAGCTGACCGCGCAGCCCGGGGACGACGCCCTGGGGGCCCGGTGCCGCGCCGCAGGCGTCGCGATGGAGGGCCGCCGCCATCAGGGGACGGCCCTGGTCTTGGATCCGGATGCCTTCGCCCGCGTGGCCGGCATCGCCACGGAGCCCGGGCCCTGGCCGCCGCTCGGCACCGACGCGGCGGGGCGGCGGGCGGCGGACCTGCTGGCGCGGGGGTTTGCCGCCGGTCTGCGGTGGCCGCGCACCGACGGCCTCAACTACATCTGAACCGCCCGGGGTGGCCGGGCCGCGCCGGCATCGGGTTGGGGCACCCCGGTGCAGGTGATTTGGGCCGCCGGGGTGTCCGAACTCCGGCGCCCGGCCGCCCCCTGGTGCCCGCATGCCGCAGGCGGGGGGCGGCGTCTGGCGAACCTCAGCGGCATGGAGGTCCACGACGCCGGGATCGCGGAGTTGCAGGCGGCGATGTGCGGCGGACGCCTGAGCGCCGCAGAACTCGCCGGATACTGCCTGGACCGCATCGCCAGGCTTGACCGGTCGGGCCCCCGCCTGGGTGGAGGCGTACGGGCTTTTTGGCTACGTTGCGAACCACATACGTGTCCGCGAGCCAGCGCCGGCCTCGCCCCGGCCAGGGAGTGGCGGGCACGGTAGGCTGACCCGTCAGGGCGGCCCCTCCCTACCGTACAGGGGCGGCCTGCCGCCCCGGACCGTGCCCGTGGAGGCTCTCGCGGACACGTATCGTGCGCGGATCACGGCCAAACACTGCGCGCGCGCCTACCACGGGCGAGGCATCCACCTCACAGCAACTTGTCGCAGTCTACGGGAATCCGTAATGTCCACTCCGGCCCAACGCGCACGGTTTTCCCGTACTCGACCATCGGGTGCCACGTAGTCTTGTCGAGCTTGTCTACGACGAAATACCGGCCAGCAAAAACCACGATAAGCCTGGTGTCGTCCACAAAGTGGTTGTAAAAGTCCTCAGTCATATTTTGTGCGATGGCTTCGGCCAAGGCTACCATCGATGCGGCCGCGACGGTGACCAGACGTCGACTCCACACAGGATACGGATCACCAGGGGGCGGTAGAACGTCGGATTCCTTGACGATGGTCACTCGGTTGTCGAGCACACTTTGGTCCTTGAGACTCTCAAGAATGATGACACCCAAGAAATCACGAGAGGAACTCACTCGCCACCATCCATTAGGGAGCGTCTGTCCGAACAATACCACGTGGGTTGCCAACAAGGGCAGACGTACCGAGTCCCTGGCTGAGGCCAACGCTTGCTCGGAACCGGTCTGTGAGTTCTGGGACACCCGCGATCGCCAGATGAGGGACCAACAACATCGTGGGGGCAGGGACCAGGGGGCGAGAATCGCGGGGTAGTCCCAGAACCTGTGGATTTTGAGGAAGGGAGGGCCTGGCCACGGGGGCTCCGTCTGCCCGCAGGCCCTGGCGGACCCGTTGCAGCAAGTCGTCGGCGCGGCCTTGCGTCAGGGCGCGTCCAAGGGAGGCGTGGCGCAGCCGGTCCCGCGTACCGCGGCAAAGCAGACCTCCGGGACACCGATCGCCCCTGCCCCTCCCGGGGTGGCGCTCCGGGCCGTGCGGTCGCTGGACCTGGCCGGCCGGTCGTGGCCGCTGGTCTGGTTGGCCTCGGCAGCGGCGGACGCACAGAGGGTCACGCTCGCGCTGGGCGTGCGGGGTGACGGATCCAAGAAGGTCATCGGCCTGTGGTCCGGGTCCGCCGGGGAGCAGCGTCTGGCGCAGACGGCGACCGCCGATCTGTGGGCACGAGGGCTGAACCGCGCGCTTGCTGGTTGGCGGTGACCGGGGGCGAGCGCGCACTCGGCCAGACGCTGGCGCACCGCTGCGGCGGGCGACTCGCGCTGGGCCACTGCCAACGCGAGGTCGGTGCTGCCGTGCTCGCGTACCTGCCAGCCCCCGCGCGGGGGCTGGCAGGCGTTGTGGACGTTGTAGCGGCGCGGGGCGCGGCGTCGGTGCTTGGCCGCCGAAGTCCGCAAACGCCGGGTGGTGATCCCGCCGCTTGCCCACGCTTCCCTGGCCGCGGCGGCGGCGCTGGGTGTGGCCCCGCAGCGGCCCCGACGCCTACATCTCCCACGCCTGCATCAGAACGTCATGGTGAGGTCGGCGGGGGCCGCATACTCGTGCAGGAAGGTGGTGGCACCGATGACGCCATCGCACAGCGAGTCGGTGGCCTCGGCGGTGACGCCGAAGATCTGGGCGGCAAGGCTGCAGACCCAGAAGTGCACGTGCTCGGATTCATGAACATTGAGGAGCAGTGCCCCGAGGTCCTTGGGCAATCCAGCGGCGGCGACCTGATCCTTCAGCCAGCCGTCCTGATCGGCGTGGGCGGACGCCACGCGGGCGCGCGCAGCCTCGCCGGGCAGGAGCAACCGGGCGGCCCAGTTCACAAAGAGCAGGTCTACCGTAGTGCCAGAGGCGGCAGCAAGCCACGCGAAGGCGAGCGGCGTCAGTACTCGGTCGTAGGCATCCTCACGGACAATGATCGCGAGCTTCTTCATGGCGTCGATTCCTCCCCAGGTTGGCGGAGATAGAGACGAAAGGTATCCGTCGCGTCGTTTTCCTCGCCCAGCACCTCGACGCCAGCCGCGCTGGCCCAGGCGCGCAGGTCGCGCCGCGTGGCCGCGCCGGAAGCTCTAACGCACAGGATGCGTCCGGGGCCGATGAAGGCGAGTATGCGCTGGGCAGTGATGACCGGCATGACGCACGTGCCTCCGCTGAGATCAATCTGGCGGTCTGCGGCTAGCGACATCAGCCGACGCTCCTTCTTGAAACCATATCCGTTATCCCGCCTTGATTGTGGGTGTTTGATGGGGTCCCCACTACTGCTACTCGGACGGCAAGCCAGGGCCGAATGGACCCAAAGGGATGCGGCCGTAGCTGTGGTCCGCGGATCTATGAGCCTGCCCCCCAGCGGAGGGCCTCGGCGCTCCGTTTGGGTTCAGCCTCTGCCCCATGATGGTGGAAGACGGTCGCCGCGCAAGCGGGGACCGGGACGCGCTGTGGGACGCCCTGCCGGAGGTCCTGGCCGCGTCGGGGGCCGAGGTGGCCGAGAGCTGATCGCGCAGCCCGGGGACGACGCCCTGGGGGCCCGGTGCCGCGCCGCAGGCGTCGCGATGGAGGGCCGCCGCCATCAGGGGACGGCCCTGGTCTTGGATCCGGATGCCTTGGCCCGCGTGGCCGGCATCGCCACGGAGCCCGGGCCCTGGCCGCCGCTCGGCACCGACGCGGCGGGGCGGCGGACCTGCTGGCGCGGGGGTTTGCCGCCGGTCTGCGGTGGCCGCGCACCGACGGCCTCAACTACATCTGAACCGCCTGGGGTGGCCGGGCAGCGCCGGCATCGGGTTGGGGCACCCCGGCGCAGGGGATTTGGGCCGCCGGGGTGTCCGAACTCCGGCGGGCCGCGGCATCCCGGCGCCCGGCCGCCCCCTGGTGCCCGCATACCGCAGGCGGGGGGCGGCGTCTG
>JAJZWQ010000021.1 GCA_021846605.1 Bacillota bacterium
TGTCCGGTAGGGTCTCCCCTGTTCCCAGGCCGACTGTGCGTATGTTCCGTCTCCCATACCCCGGAGGGTCACGGCGCTGCATTCACGAGTTCTTCACGCCGTGCATGGCCTTCGCCCGACCGCACGAGGCTCGGCACCCCCACTTGATCGTGACGAGGCGGCAGAGTTCACTTTCGTTGCGGACCATACGCTCGCTCGCCCTTGCGGACTTTGTCACGGCGCTTCAGCGTTGGGGTCTCCCCTCGCGCCGGCCGTCAGCTACTGGGCTGCTCGCTCGCTACCCAGGCGGGACTTCCACCCGCAAGTCGGTCTGAGCTTGTCAGGGCACACCACGGTCTCCGATCCAGAACGGCGGCTCCAGCCGTGGCGCCAAGGTTCAGCACCCCGACCGCTACCATCGCATCTCGGCCGCCTTCTGTCAACCCGGTGGTTTGATCATCACCAGCTCCTAGCCGCGCCGGGTGGCCTGCTCGGGGCGTGGCGGGGCCGACGCCCGTACCGGAGCGTGGTCGGCCTCCGTCTCCGGCAGGACGTCTTCGTCCTCGGCCGCCGCCGCTTGGCGCGCGCCCAGTTGTTCGCGCCCCTCCCGGATGGTCGTGAGGGCACGCTGCACGCCGCCCTCCAGGCGCCCCATCACCTCGTCCACGTAGTCTCGGGCCGCCACGCGCATGTCGCGGCTCATCCGTCGCGCGTCCTCGACCACGCGTTCGGCCTCTTCGCGTGCCCGCTGCGTGATGACCGATTCCCGCGTCAGCCGCTCGGCGTAGGCCCGCGACTCGTTGATGATGGCATCGCCTTCCTCCTGGGCCTGCTGGAGGATGCGGTCCCGCTCACGGTTGAGGCGCTGCGCCTGGTGCAGGGCTTCGGGGATGGTCTGGCGCAGGCGGTCCAGGATCTCATACACCTCCTGCTCGCTGACCAGGAGCTTGCCTGTCAGCGGGATGCGGGAGGAGTCCGCCAGGAAGCCCTCCAGTTCATCCAACAGGCTCAGAAGGTCGTGGTCCTGCACGGCGCCATCCCTCTCCTGCTCACCGTTCACTCGCCTTGCCGCCCGAACTTCTGCCGCAGGCGCGCGGCGACCGCCGCCGGCACGAGTTGCCCCACATCCCCGCCCCGGCTGGCCACCTCGCGGACGAGGGTGGAACTGAGATAGGAGTTCGCCGGCCGCGTCATCATGAAGAGCGTCTCCAGGTCCCCATACAACTGCTTGTTCATCTCCGCCATCGCCATTTCGTATTCGAAATCGGAAACCGCCCGCAACCCCCGGACCACAACGGCGATCCCGTGTGCCCGGGCGTAATCGACGAGCAGGCCGTCGCTGAAGTCGACCACCACGTTGGAGAGGTCCACGGTCACATCCCGCAACATCGCCACCCGTTCGGGCGGCGTGAACAGCGGGGACTTGTCTCGTTGGACGAATACCGTCACATGCAACCGCTCAAACAACGCCGCCGCACGCGCGATCACATCGAGGTGCCCGTGCGTCACCGGGTCAAAGCTGCCAGGACACAGGGCTGCCTGCAACCGCCTTCCCCCTGTGGCGACTACCCGGGAACAAACATGGACACGCCGCTGGCTCCGTATGAGCGGCACCAGATGCGTGCCAAATTTCCGCTCCGCGCGGGCAACTCCTCCCGTCTGGCGTGCTGGACAACAACGAAAGCGGAGGCGGGCAGCCAGACGGCGTCCGCCAGGCTCGCCAGCACCCCCGCCGCCCCCGCGGCGAAGGGGGGGTCGGCCATCACCAATTGCGGCCGCAGTTCCTGCAGGGGGCCATCGCGCAGAAAGCGTTCGACCGGCCCCGCCACCACGTGCGCGCGGCCCTCCAGGCCCAGATCGGCCACGTTCGCCCGGAGCGCGCGCAGGGCCGCTGGGGCGCGTTCGACCAGCCACGCCTGGGCACACCCCCGGGAGAGCGCCTCGATCCCCAACGCGCCCGTGCCGGCGAACAGGTCCAGCGCGGTCCACTCCGCCAGCGGCAGCGCGGCCCCCGCGGAGATGCGCGCCTCCAACGCGGCGAAGACGGCGCCGCGCACGAGGGCCGGGGTGGGACGCGTGTCGGTGCCGACGGGCGCCCGCAGGGCGCGCCCACCCAACGTGCCGCCAATGACGCGCATCGCTGGCACCTCCGCATATCCCCCCAGCCGGCGGGCACAAGCTACCGCGGCAAGGGGGCGGCTATGGGCACAGGGCAGGGTCTCCCCGGAGCGCCCAGTACAGACGTCTCGGTCCGCACCGACCTCGCGATCGAGCAACTGCTGGCCCGCGAGGACAGCGGACGGGGTGTCGCGGGCGTGGACGTCGACGTCAAGCACCATGCCGGGGTGGAGATTTGCCGCGTGCACGTCACCGACACCCAGGGGGAGTCGGCGGTGGGCAAGCCCGTCGGCCACTACGTTACACTGGACGCGCCCGCGTTGCTCGACCGAGACACCGGGGCGCAGGAAGCCACCGCGCGCCTGTTGGCGGCCGAACTCGGCCGGCTCTTGGGACTGACGGATGAGGCCAAGGTGCTGGTGGTCGGCCTGGGGAACTGGAACGCCACGCCGGATGCCCTCGGTCCCAAGGTGGTCGGCCAGTTGCTGGTCACCCGCCACCTCCAGGGGCACGTCCCTGCGGACCTCGCCGGCAAGCTCCGCTCCCTGGCGGCGATCGCGCCCGGCGTGCTGGGGATCACGGGGATCGAGACGGGCGAGATCATCCACGGCGTGGTGGACCGCATCCACCCCGACGCGGTGATCGCCGTGGACGCCCTGGCCTCGCGGAGCGTCGAGCGCATCCTGCGCACCATCCAGATCGCGGATACGGGGATCCACCCCGGCTCCGGAGTGGGCAACAACCGGGCCGAAATCGACAGCAAGTTCCTGGGGGTACCGGTCATCGCCGTCGGCGTCCCCACCGTGGTGCACGCCGCCACCATCGCCGCCGACACCATCGACCTCCTGGCCGAACACCTGGCGGGCCACCCGGGCCACGCGGGCATCGCCAAGCTGGCGCGGGAAGAGCGCCAGCAACTGATCGCCCAGGTCCTGCAGAGCGCCGTCGGGGACCTGATGGTCACCCCCAAGCAGATCGACGCCCTGGTCGACGACATGGCCAAGGTGCTGGCCGCAGGCATCAACGCCGCCATCCATCCCAAGGTAGCCGCACAGGAACTGCTGCTCGGATAGGGCAGGCGCGGCGGCGCATCCAGCGCGCGGTCCGGACCGGCACCCCGGCGGGGAAGCGCCCCGCCCTACTCCCCCCCGAACAGGCGCGCCGACAGCCCGCCCAGCCGCCGCACCAGCCGGCCCACCGCGGCGCGCGCCCGTGTGGCCAGGGGTGCCTCCAGCGCGTGATCGCTGTACCGGGCCTCCTCGTAGGCCGCCGTCAGCGCGCGGGCGTGGGAGGCATCCGTGCCCAGGAACTCCTGGATCCGGTCGGCGTAGCCCGCCGGGGTTTCGGCGGTCGCCCGCGCGCGGCCGGCACTAGCCGCGCTACGCAAAAAGCGCCGATAGCTGGCCCGGATGACCCGGCGGGGGTCCATCAATCCGGCCAGGCCCGCGGCCGGCCGCTGACCACCGACCGCGGCCCCCGACCGTGGTCCGCGGGCCTCCCGCTCGGCGCGCAGGCGTTCCTCGCCCACCCCCTGCCAGCCCTCAAACCAGCGCCAGAAGGCCAGGATCTGCCGGATGGCGTCCCATAGGCGCTGCCAGAGGCTGCGCGTGTCCGCGCCGCGGCTCAGCCGGTTGCGCCAGTACCCGAACGCGATGACCACCAGAGCGGCGCCAAGGGCCACGAACGGGAGTACGCTGCGCACGAGCACACTGGTCAAGACCAGGTTGACCAGACGGGGCACCAGGCCCAGCACGTGGGACACGGCCCCGGCCTGATGCGGGGCGGGCGACGCCGCGGACGGCGTCGTCGCGCCCTGGAACCCGTTCGACCCCTCGTTCAGCAGCGGGGGCGGAGCGGCCCGGCCGGTCCCCGGGGCCGAGCGCCGGCCGGTCGGCGAGAGGAACCAGGCCAGGGCCGCCTGGGGCAGCTTCAGGAAGCGCCGCGAGAAGACGGGCGGCAGGCCGGGGACCACCGCGGCCAGCACCACGATGACGGCCGCCATGACGCCCACCCCCCGCCAGGCGCGCGCCCGGTCCACCCAGCTCCAGGAGAAGCCCCCTTCGGCGCTCACGCGCTGGGCCGCGTCCAGCTTGGCGCCGGTGACGATCACCAGCCCGCCCGCGACCATCACGATCAGGGCCACGGTGGCCCCCCAGCCGGACAGCCGCGTCGCCGCCGCCCCGGACACCACCCAGGTCTCCAGCACGATGCGGCGCGTCTCCGGGCCCTGCCGCCCCCAGTCCCCGCCGCTGTATTCGTCCGGGCGCCGCACCGCCGGCGCCAGGTGGCCGCCGAGGGTCTCCCCCGCCCGTGCCGACAGGGCCAGGGCCATGGCCGTCAGGCCGGCGGAGATCCCGTGGTCCGCCCGGCTGGTCAACCCCACCGTCACGGCGAGCGCCAGGATGACCAGCCCCACCACGGGGCGCCACCAGTCTGGCGGCCTGGCGGCCGCCAGCGCGAACGAGACGGCCAGCGAGAACTCGACGACGGCGACCAGCAGCGCCGCGCCCACGAACGCGGGCCCCAGGGGCGCGACCGTCGACGCGAAGTGGTTCCACGCCAGCCACAGCAGCGCGAACGCCCCGCCCAGCAAGAGGCACGCGCCGGGAAGCGCCCAGAGCCCGGATCCGGTCCCCCGCGGTCCCTCACTCGAAGGCGAGACCATCGCGCGTGTGCACCTCCACGACGTCGGGCACCTGCCGGCTGCGCAACCCCTCGGGCCGGCCCATGCGGCGCTCGAAGACCAGCAGCGTCACCGGATGGCCGGAGGCCACCCACCCGCAGCACATCTGCCACAGTTCGGGGGTGTCGCGGGGGACGAGCGCGATCACGCGGGCCCCCCAGGGCAGGCGCCCCCCCTCCTGGCGCACGTACCCGACAAAGTCCCCACCCTCGGCGTGGCGCACGGCCGCCAGGATTTCGAGGATCCGCAGCGCGTGCCCGTGGTCGGACTTGGGGGGCAGCCGCAGCCAGGCGGGGGCGGTGGACGCCTCCGTGCCGTACAGACTCTGCTCCACCAGCCGCCCCCAGGCCGCCAGGCCCACCGCGCGGCCCTGGCGCTGTTCGGCCCAGACCAGCGAACCGGCCAACTCCACCGCATACTCGGTCAGGTCGCGGCGCAGGTGCGGGTCCCAGTCCGGGCTGTTGAGGTCGAGGAACACCCATGTCAGGCTCTCCCGCACCGGGGGCAGTTCGCGCACCTGGAGTTCGCCCATGCGCGCCGACGCCTTCCAGGCGATGCTGTGCAGCGCATCGCCGCGCTGGTACGGGCGGACGCCCACCGGCAACTCGTCGCGGAACGGGCTTTGCGGCTGGCGGCGGGGACCCAGGGGCAGGCGACGCACGTTGGCCAGTTCGGGAAGCGGGGGCAGCGGCGGATAGACGACAAAACGCCGCCGGGACCGGACGTCGGCCACCTCTTCGGTCAGGCCGAACCAGTCGGACAGCACGACCCGCGTGTCTCCGATGCGGTACACGCCCCGGCGCAGTCCCGTGACCTGGAAGCGGTAGCGGTGGACCCCGTGGGGACCGATGGTCAACACGCGCCGGAAGACGCCGTGGACGCCCTCGGGCAGGCGCAGGTCCAACAGCACGAGCGGCACCGGCCACCGCGAGCGGTTGGCGACGGTCACCTCCACCCACGCCGTGGTCCCGGCGAAGCTGTGGTCGTCCAGCAGGCGGTAGGACAGCCCCAGACCGTTGCGCCCGGCGGCCACGGCCAAGCGGGAGTACCAGAGGGTGAGGCCCAGGACGATCAGCAGGAAGTCGGCGCCGCGACCGCCCAGGACGAACAGGAGGAGCACCGCGACCAGGAGCGCCCGCGGCCACGTCAGGAAGATCCGTGTGCTGGCCTCCAGCGACACGTTGGCGCCCGTCGCGTCCGGGGCGACACCGCCGGACCACTGGGCGCCCACGCCCATCCCCCCTGAACGGGCTCCTTCGGCATGGCGGACCGGGGTCCTCGTTCAGGGCAGCGGCACAAGGTGGGCGCGGTCGTTGTACCGCAGGATTTCGCGGTATCTGGCCTCCACCCGCACGTGGTGCACCGCCGCGTTGTCTTGGTGCAAACGCACGGCCGCTGGCGGCGGGATGCCCATCCAGTGCCGCATCACGTACGCGTTGATGTTCCCGTGGCCGATGACGGCCAGGCGCCCCAGGCGGGCACCGGTGAGGACCAGCCGCGCGGCCAGGCGCGCGGCCCGGGCGGCGGCCTCCTGCGGCGTCTCGTCGCCCGGAAAGCCGGGCCAGTGGAGTTCGGCCGCGAAGGTCGCCGCGGGAAAGCGCCCCTGCAGCACGGCGACGGCCGCACCATCACCGGGATGCGCCCGGTGCGCCTCGGCCAGGTCGCCCCACACCATCCAGGGAATGCCCGTCGCCAACGCGAGCGGCTCGGCGGTGGCCAGGGAGCGGACCAACGGGCTGGAGAGCACCATCGCCGGCCGGAGGGCCGCCAGGTGGCGGCCCAGGCACTCGGCTTGGCGCCGGCCCAGGGCCGTCAGTTCGGGATCCGGCTGGTGCGCCGACTCGGGCAGGGGGTTGTTGGCGGATTCCCCGTGCCGCGCCAGGAAGATCTCCATGTTCCTCCCCCACCCCCGAAGGCCGCCGGTTCGGCGGACACGCTCAGACCTGTTCCAGCTCCAGCCACGCGCCGAAGCGCCCCCGACCGACGCCGATGCGGAAGCTACCGCTCAGCGTGCTGGCGATGGCGAACGGCAGGCCCTCCACCTCCACCAGGGTGTCTCCGGGTTCAGGAGCGCCCGGCGCCGCCACCGGCCGCCGTAAGCCGCAACTGCCGATACCGATGCGGATGAGCGGCGCCCGCCGGCCGTCCAGCCCCACCGCCTCCAACAGCGAACGGCATTCCTCGACCGCCTCCGGCGTCAACGTCACGCGGCTCTCCACGGATCTCCCTCTCCCCCGGTACCGGCTCGCCCGGACCCATGATCGGGTGGGCGCGCGCGGAATGCAACCGTCGGCAGGGCTCCGGCCGTTGGGGGCAAACCTTGTGACAAGCGCGCGGATGGGCCACCCGGAAATCGGGGCGGACAGCCCCTCGGGGGCGACCGGGCGCAGGGAGGGATCAGGTTGGCGGTGAGGGTAGCGCTGGTGGGCTGCGGCAACCGGGGGGTCCGGCAGCTCGGCGGCCTGGTGCGCGGAATGGACAAGTTCCAGTTGGTCGCGGTTTCAGATGTGGACACCGGGCGGATGGAGGAGGCGTCCCGGATCCTGGAGTGCGCCGCGGAGCCGGACCAGGCCAAGCTCTTCGCCCGCAAGGATCTGGACGCCGTGATCGTCGCCACGGGCGTGCGCTGGCACGTGCCCATCGCCCTGGATGCGGTCGCCGCCGGCAAGCACGTCTTCATCGAGAAGCCGCTGTCGGACACGGCCGCCGCCGCGCGCCAGCTGGCCGACGCCGCCGAGGCGGCCGGGGTCGTCGGCATGGTCGGGTATCAGCACCGATTCAACCCCGCCTGGAGGAAGCTCGCCGAGATCCTGCCGTCCATCGACCCTGTCCAGGCGGTGTGGACGCTGCAGCGGCCCCCGCTCAACGTCCAGTTCTTCATCCCGGATCCCTTCGGCGGCATCGTGGACACCGCGACGCACACCCTGGACCTCGCCCTGTGGATGATGGGGGCTACGCCGGACGGCGTGGTGGCCCATGTGCGGCGGGGCACGATCCTCGGTGACCGCACGATCGAGTATCTCAGCCTCATCGCGGACTTCGACGGCGGGGCGCGCAGCACCACGCTGGTGTCGAGCATGCTGGGCGTGGCGCTGCCCAACTTCTGCGAAATCGCGGGCAGCAAGGGAACGGTGTGGAGCAACGACGCGCGCAACCTGCACGTGACCCGGCACAACGGGGTCAAGGCGGCCGGCGCCCGCAACCCCGACGGCATGACGCAGGAGGTCGTGGAGTGCCCCGCCAGCGGGGACACCACGCCCATCATGCTGGAGCACTTCGCGGATCTGATCTCGGGTGCCGCCGACCGGGCGCACCCCATGGGCTGCACCCTGCGCCAGGGGGCGGCCGCCGCCGGCGTGCAGATGGCGATGGCCGTCGCGGCCGAGGAACACCGCCGGGTCACGCTGGCCGAACTGGGTTAGTCGGGGCCGTGGGGCGCGCGGCACCACGCCGTCCGCGCCCCGCCTTCCCCGCCCCTACACCGTCTCGCCAGCACCGCCCATCTCCAGGATGTGCCACCACAGGTGCGGAGGCACCGGGACCACGGACAGCCGGCCCTGGCGCAGCAGCACCCAGCCCTCGAACGCCGGATCGGCACGCATCTCGGCCAGGGAGACCGCACGGGGCAGCCGGCGCACCGGACGCACGTCGACAGCCACCCAGCGCGGATCGTCCGCAGTCGGATCCGGATAGGGCAGGCTCACCACCTCGGCGACGCCCACGGCCCGGCGTTCCCCGCCCGTGTGGTACACCAGCGCCAGGTCGCCGGGGCGCATCTGGCGCAGGTGGCCGGTCGCCGCCGGGTTGCGCACCCCGTCCCATGGCTCGCGGGCCCGGCCCTCCAGGTCGTCGTAGCTGAAGGCGCTGGGTTCGGTCTTCACCAGCCAGAACGCCACTGTCTCCCCCGCTCCCCTCTGTGGAGCCGCGCGCGGACGGGGGCCCCCGGCCCAGGCACTGCCCACGCCCCTGCCTTTGCGCGCCGGCCGCCGGTTTTCCTGTACCCGCCGACCAGGCGCCCCGGGGGCGGTGCGCGCCGGAGGGTACCACACCGCCGGCGCGCGGCCGGATCGTCCCGCCGCACGGTTCGCACGTTCTACCGCCGGGCGACGGCAGGGAGGCGCGCGCCGCCCGGGAAAGCGTGCGGGCGAGGAGTGGTCTGGACAATGCGCATCGGGCTCAACGCGGGAATCTTCCCACCCTGCAGCGCGGATGTCGCCCTGGAGTGGACGGCGGCAGCCGGCGCCGACGCGTGCGAACTGAACGTGGCCGAGAGCGGTCCCTTTTCCCTGGACACGCCGCCGGACCGGTTGCGCGCGCTGCGCCGCGCCGCCGCCGAGCATGGAGTCGTCCTGCCGTCGCTGCACTGCGGGCTGCACTGGAAATACCCGCTCAGCGCCCCCGACGCAGACGTGCGCGGGCGGGGCATCGCGGCCCTGGAGCGCACCCTGGAGATCGGGGCCGAATTGGGCGCCGGCGTCCTGCTGGTCGTGCCGGGCGTGGTGACACCGCAGGTCCGCTACGCCGAGGCCTACGCCCGCGCCCAGGAGGGTGTGGCGGCGCTGGGTCGGCGCGCCGCGACCCTGGGGATGCGCATCGGCATCGAGAACGTCTGGAATCGCTTCCTGCTGTCGCCGCTGGAGATGGCGCGCTTCCTCGACGAGATCGGGTCGGCGGCCGTCGGGGCGTACTTCGATGTGGGCAACGTCCTGGCATGGGGCTATCCCCAGGATTGGATCGCCACCCTGGCCGGTCGCATCCTGGCGGTCCATTTCAAGGACTACCGCACCGATGTCCCCGGCATGGGCGGCTTCGTGGGGCTGCTCCAGGGCGACGTGCCCTGGGCGGAGTGCGTGCAGGGACTGCGCGCCGTGGGGTACGACGGCTTTGTCACGGCGGAACTCCCGCCGTTCCGGCATCTGCCGGAGCGGGCGGCCCCGGCCGCCGTGGCCGCCATGCGCGCCATCCTCGAGATGGGCGGGGCGGGCGGTCCGCCGGCGCCCTGACCGGGCGCCCCCCCGCGCTGCACCGCGGGTCTCACAGCTTGCCACAGGGGAGGGAACGGCGTCGGGCGCGTGCGGGAGCGCCGGCGCCACAAGGGACATGGATACGACCACGGGACCCGTGCGCATCGGGATCATCGGCTGCGGCGGCCGGGCCCGGGACCACCTGCGGGCGTTGGCGCCCCACCCCCTGGCCCAGGTGGTCGCGGTGGCAGACATCAGCCCGGAAGCGGCCGAACGCGCTGGAACGGCGTTGGGCGTCCCCTGGTACACCGACCACCGCCAACTGTTGGAACGGGCCGACATGGACGCGGCGTGGCTGTCCGTGCCGGTGAGCGCGCACGGCCCAGCCGAACTGGATGTCATCGGCCGCGGGCTGCCCTTCTTCGTGGACAAGCCGGTGGCGCGCCACCTGGAGACGGGGCTCGAGATCGCCGAGGCGCTGGAGCGGGCCGGGCTGTGGGCGGCCGTCGGCTACCAACTGCGCTACGAGACGCGGGTGCGCACCGCCCAGGCCTTTGTCGCCGGCCGCACGGTGGCGACCGCCGAGGGCCACTACTGGTGCGGCACGGGCCGCCAGGCCGGGCGGTGGATCACGGACTGGCAACAGTCGGGCGGCCAACTCGTAGAGCAGGCCACCCACACCGTCGACCTCCTGCGCCACCTGGTGGGCGAGGTGGAGGAGGTGTATGCCCTCCAGGCCCACCGGGTGCTGAAGGAGATCACCAGCCCCGACGCCTACGCCGTGGTCCTGCGCTTCCGGAACGGGGCGCTGGGAACGCTCAACACCGGCTGGACCCATGACCCCGGGGAATGGTCCGAGGCCAACGTGGTCCACCTCTTGCTGGACGGCTGCCTGGTGGAACTCGGTTCGCGGGGCGTGGTCCTGCAGCCGGCGCGCGCGGGCGAGTTGGCCGAGGTCACGGGCCCGGATATGTATGGGGCCTTCCTGGCGGCGGTGCGCAGCGGCGATCCCGTGGGCGCCGGGGTCCTGTCGTCCTACCGGGACGCGCTGGCCACGCTGGCGGTGTCCCTGGCCGCCAACGCCTCGGCGGAGAGCGGGCGTCCGGAGGCGGTCACCGTCCGCGGCGCCTGAGGGCGGGCCCCATGGCCGGCCCGGCGCCCGGCAGGTCCAGGCGCACCAGCCGCGCCTCCGGGCGGGGCCCGTCCAGGTCCAGGACGGCGAAGGTCGGGGGGCGCCCGCGGGGCTGGGTGGGCGACCCCGGATTGACCAGCAACCGGCCGGCCGGCTCCCGCTCGATCAGGGCCTGATGGCTGTGCCCGAAGACCACGACATCGGCTTCCTCCGGCGCAAAGGCCCGGCGCGCCCGCTCCAGCGTGGTGGCGCCGGGGCCCCGGTCTCCGTGCGCCAGGGCGATCCGGAAGGCGCCCAGGATCACGACGCGGCGGAGAGGGATGCCCAGGTCGGGCGGGTCGACGTTCCCCCGCACCGCGTGCACCGGGGCGATGGCCCCCAGACGCTCCAGCACCTCGGTGCAGGCGATGTCCCCGACGTGGAGGATGGCGCGGGCCCCGACCAGCTGTTCCACCAGCGGCGCCGGCAGCGCCACCTCGCCTCCCCGGGGCAGCAGGTGGGTATCTGCCACCAGCGCGGCCCAAAGGGCCGGGGTCATCCGTTCAGGCCCGCCAACAGGGTCCGCGTCGCCGCCAGCAGGGCCTCCCCCGCCTCGGGGTCGGCGCCGGGGGGGTCACCCGGGACAACCCCCGCGTAGCCGACCGGCAGGCAATCCGCCGGCAGGGCCCGCCCCAGGTGGGCCGGCGGCCCGCCCGGCCAGAAGGCCGCCCGTCCGTTGTGCAGGCGCAGGGCGACGATCTCGGCCGCGCGCGGCCCTCCCCCCGCTCCAGGCAGGGGACAGGTGCCGTCGGCCAGCGCCAGGGCCCCGGCGGGCGCGGTCGGTGTGCTGCGCCACAGCGCCGCCAGCACTTCGGCCACCGCATCCCAGGCCGCCAGGGCGCCTTCGCCGACATCCCGGGGTTCCTGATCCGCGGCAAAGCCCTGCAGGAAGAGCGAGGGCCAGGGAAGCCCTCCCCGCACCGCCCCGACCAGGTCCGCGGAGACCTGGCCGTTTCCGGGCCCCAGCGCGGAGGGGCGGCAGGCCAGGGACCAGAGGGCGCAGATCGGCTCGCGGCCGCTCTGGGCCCGTTCGATCCGCAGGAGGTGCAGGCGCCCGTCCGCCGGCCCGCCCGGGGAGCGGCCGCCCCATGGGGGCGTGTCCAACGCGCGCCGCCCCCAACCGAGGCGGGCGGGAACCATGGCCGAGCGCGCCTGCCGCGCCGCGGCGCTGGCGCGCGCCGCCACCTGCCCCAGGTAGTCGGCATCGACGGTGGGGCCCTCGGCCAGGAACGGGGCGCCCTGCCCATGGCTGCAACAGAGGATGACCCGGTCTCCGGGACCGGCGCATGCCGCGTGGATGCGGGCGTGGGCCGCCGCGTCCACCCCGGCGCTGTCCAGGGCGACGACGGTCACGCCCGCCTCGCCCCCCGCGCCGCCCAGGGCCAGGGCCGCGGCAGACAGCCGGTCGCGGACCCCCTGCGCCGCCCGTGCGGACGGGCCGGCGCCCAGCGTCACCCGTCCCGGCTCCGGCGTGATGTCCATCTGGGCGAAGCCCGCCCGGAAGTGCACCCGTCCTCGGACACCGCTCACGTGCCGCCACCCCCGCTGCATCTGCCCGTGGGCGGTCCGCCCACCCCCGCGGACTTCGCGCCGGGCGACGGACCGCCCTTCCGCCCCTTCCGCGGTTCAGACCAGGCGCACGCGATAGGCGCGCATCCAGGTGTCCAACTGGCAGAGGTAGGCATAGAACTGGGCCCCGCTCATGGTCTGCCCGAACCACTGCACCGCCGGCGGCTCGGACCGCGCCACCATGTCCCCCAGCCAGGCGGCGTCCACCAGGGGGCGGAGGGGCGCGGCGGGATCCTCCAGGATGCGCCCGAGCCACGTCCGGGTCGCGGCCAGGTAGGTGGGATTGAAGGTGCGCGGATAGGGCACCTTGCGCCGGGCCACCACCTCGGGCGGCAGCAACCCCTCCAGGGCGCGGCGCACGATCCCCTTGGACTGCCCGCCCAGGCTCTTCATGCTCCAGGGGATGTTCCAGGCATACTCCACCAGGTGGTGGTCGCAAAACGGCACCCGGACCTCCAGGCCCACGGCCATGCTCATGCGGTCCTTGCGATCCAGGAGTGTGGGGAGGAAGCGGGTGATGTTCAGATAGATGATCTGGCGCAACCGCGCCTCGCGGGGATCCTCCCCGGGGAGTTCGGGCACCTCGGCCAGGGCCTGGCGGTAGCGGTCGGCGATGTATTCCTGGGGGCGGATCCACTCCCGCGCCTCTCCCGACAGGACCGCGGCGCGCGCGGCGGTGGCGCGGGCCCAGGGGAAGGTAGCGGCGGCCACCGCTTCCTCCCAGTGGCACCAGGGGTACCCGCCGAAGATCTCATCGGCCGCCTCGCCAGACAGCGCGACGGTGGTCTCGGCCCGCACCTCGCGGCAGAACAGGTAGAGCGAGGCGTCGATGTCGGCCAGCCCGGGGAGGTCGCGGGCGGTGACCGCCCGCTCCAGGGCCGCCACCTGCTCGGGGGTGTCCAGCACGACGGTGCGGTGGTCGGTGCCGCAGACCTCCGCCACGCGCCGCACCCAGGGCCCGTCCGGGTCGGCGTAGTAGGCGGTGGGCGCAAAGTCGCGGTCGGTACCCGCGAACTCCAGGGAGTAGGTGCGCAGCGGACCCCTCCCCTGCTCCCGCAGCGCGTCGGCGGCCACCGCGGTGACGGCGCTGCTGTCCAGGCCGCCGGATAGCAGGGTGGCCAGGGGCATGTCGGAGACGAGCTGGCGGCGGATGGCGCCGATGAGCAGGTCGCGCAGGCGGTCCGCCGTTTCCGGGACCGTGTCCATGTGCGGGCGGGAGGTCAACTGCCAGTACGGGCCATGGCCGCGCACGCCGTCCGGGGTGAAGGTCAGGCGCTGGGCCGGGCGGAGCGAGCGCACCCCGCGGAAGACCCCGTGCCCCGGCGTGCGCGCCGGGCCGAGGGCGAAGACCTCGGCGAGGCCCTCGGCATCCACCTCCGGCGGCACCAGGGGGTGCGCCAAAAGGCCCTTGAGTTCGGAGGCGAACAGGATCCCGCGCCCGCGTAGCGCGTAGAAGAGCGGCTTGACGCCCAGGCGGTCGCGCGCCAGAAAGAGGCGCTGGCGCGCCTGGTCCCAGACGGCAAAGGCGAAGATACCCTCCAGGTGCTCGGGGCAGGCCTCCCGCCACTCCAGAAAGCTCTCCAGCACGACCTCGGTGTCCGAGCGCGTACGGAAGGTGTGGCCGCGGGCGCGCAACTCCGCGCGCACCGCGTCCGTGTTATACAGTTCCCCGTTATACACCAGGACGGTGGGCTCCCCGGTGGGTCCCGGGCGGACCATCGGCTGGCCGCCGCCAGCCGGATCGATCACCACCAGGCGCCGGTGGACCAGGGCCGCGTGCCCGCCCACCCACGCGCCCGCGGCGTCCGGCCCGCGGCACGCCAGCCGCTCCCGCATCTCGGTGAGCACCGGGGCCTCGGGATCCATTTCGCGCGCGAAGTCCACCCAGCCCGCGATCCCGCACATCGGGCGCCCGCCTCCCGCCCCCAGGCCGACACAACGTGCCGTGCCTGACGACGGCTCAACCTAGACCGCGCAACGCCCGAAAGTGCCTGTCTGGCGCAGTCCTCCGCGCGGCGCCGCCATCACTCGGGCAGGCCGCACCCGCAGGACCCGCCTCCGCAGGCGCAGCCCCCGGACTCGGCCCGCACCGTGCGCGTGCGGCCGGGCACCACGGTGACAGTCAGCGGAAGGCGGCGTTCCACGCGGCGGCTGCCGCAGTCGGGGCACTGGGCCTCGTCCCGGGCGGCCACGGGCAGGCGCGCCTCGAACTCCCTGTCGCAGGCCTCGCAGCGGAAATCGTACCAGGGCATGCCTGATCCCTCCCGCCCGCATCATGCCACCCCCGACCCGGCGTCTCAAGCGCCGGCCGGGCGGCAGCTTCCGCCAAGTGGGCCGGCGCGGGCCGGCCCGGGCGGGGCCCGTCCCCGGCCCCCGGCATGGGAGACGCCCACGTCCCCATCCCCGGACGCAACGATCCGGCGTGCTTCCGCTCCCCCCGGGCCCCCGCAGCGCCGCTTGGCGGTTTTCAAGGGAACGGATGACCGCCGCTGACGCCGCACCCCTAAACATCCGCACCACGACACCGATAAGTGGAGTGGGTCCAAACAGCACACGTCATCCGGTGGGAGCAGGGAGGGGGAAGAAGGCCGCCGGAGTCGCGCGGAGAGTGATCTTGAAGGAAGAAGGGTGGAAGCACAAGGATGTACGTCAACACCAACGTCGCGGCGATGAACGCCTTGCTGAACCTTGAGAATACGCAGACACAGATGACCGGCACCCTGCAGCAGCTGTCCTCGGGCTACCGCATCAACACGGCGGCCAACGACCCGGCCGGGCTGGCCATCAGCCAGCAGATGCAGTCCCAGATCGACGGCCTCAAGCAGGCCTACACCAACTCCCAGAGCGGCGTGAGCCTGCTGCAGACCGCCGACGGCGCCCTGGGCCAGATCCAGAACATCCTGCAGTCGATGCGTTCCCTGGCCAGCGAGGCCGCCACCTCGACGATGAACAACACGGACACCGCGAACCTGCAGACCGAGATGAACCAGTACGCCAAAGAAATCACGCAGATCTCGAACACGACCCAGTTCAACAACATCAACCTGCTGGGCGGCGCCTTCGGGACGGCCAACAACCCCGAGCAGATCCAGATCGGCGCCAACCAGGGCCAGACGCTGGGCATCACCCTGGGCGCCGCCGACGCCTACACCCTGGGCATCACGGCCCAGAGCGCGACGGTCTCCAACAGCGGCCAAAACGTGCTCGACACCGGCCAGGCCATCAACGTGGCCGGCGCCACCCCGGGTGACGCCTATTCGGTGGGTGCGACCGTCACCCCCTGGAGCGTGTCGGTCGCCAACGACAGCGGCGGCATCTTTTCTGGAGCCACCGTGGGCAACACAGGCGGGGTTTCGCTGACCAGCGCCCAGACCGCAACCGTCCAGGTGCTCACCGCCGGGTCGTCCACGTCGAGCACGCCCGCGAAGATCGCCGTCACCGCCAACGGCGTCACCACCGACTACACTGCGACCAACAACAGCTCGACGGCGTCGGACTTCTCCGCCGTCAAGATCGGCGGCAACGCCTTCACGCTGACCGGGCTGGTGACGGGCACCGCGGGTGACAGCGCCACCGTGACGATCAACCCGACCCAGACCGCCTTCACCGTCTCGGACACCACCAGCGGCGGGTCGGGCTCGGTGACCACCAACGGCGTGATCGCCACCGACCAGCAGCAGTCGGTCAGCATGAACAACGGCAACACGAGCTTCACGTTCTCGGTCAACAGCACGCTGGCCAACGAGACCACCGGCCCTAGTACCGGCTACACCACCGGGACGATCAGCGAGACTGGTGGCACCGGCACCGGCACCATCGCCGCCCCGGCAGCCCTGACCTCCGCGACCCTGGCGGTCGCCACGACGGGCAACGCCGGCAGCGGGGTCAACGGGGTGCTGTCCACGCAGGCCAGCGCCGGTTCGGGCGCGATCAACATCGAGAGCGTCTCCAACGCCCAGGCCGCCCTGTCCGTGATCGACACCGCGATCAACAGCCTGTCCACCGAGCGCGCCAACGTCGGCGCCTACCAGAACCGCCTGAACTTCGCCTCCAGCAACGACCAGACGTCCCAGCAGAACCTGACCGCGGCCCGCGCCGGCATCATGGACGCCAACATGGCCCTGCAGATGGCCAAGCTCTCCAAGGAGCAGGTGCTCCAGCAGTCCGGTGTGGCCATGCTGGCCCAGGCCAACCAGGTGCCCCAGGCCCTGCTCAAGCTCCTGCCCTAGTCCGCGTCCCGCAGGGGCGTGGAGGGCCGCGGGGCCTTCCACGCCGCGGCGTTCCCGAGGTTGAGGGCGCCCGCCCGCCGGCGGGCGCGGGAAGGTGGGCGCCATGGGAAGCATCGGAGGCACCACGGGCAGCAACACCCCGAGCGTGTGGAACAACCCGCAGATCCTGGGGGCGATGCTGCCCAACGTCAACCTCTCCGCGCTGCAGCAGGCCATGCAGGCCCAGTTGTTGGAGGACGAACAGCCCCTGGCGAACATGTCGACGCAGCTCTCCACCCTGCAGCAGCAACTCTCGGCCTGGCAGGCGGTCTCCACGGACCTGGGTCAGATCCAGTCCGCCGTCCAGCAACTGGGCGGCTCCACACTGTATCAGGGGATCAGCGCCACCAGCAGCAACACCAGCACCGTCACCGCCCAGACGGTCGCGGGGGCCACGGGGTCGCCCGGAAGCTACCAGGTGCTGGTGAACAACCTGATGCAGTCCGAGATCGACAACTCGAACCCCCAGACCGGGGACCAGACGGCGCTGGGACTGCAGGGGAGCTTTGGGATCAACGGCCAGACCGTCACGGTCACCAGTTCGGATACCCTGGCGCAGCTGGCGCAGAACATCAACGCCGCCGACGCCGGCGTCACCGCCACGGTGCTGCCGACGACGGTGAGCGGCGCCACGCAGTATGTGCTGAACATCGCCTCCACGGCGGGCAAGGCCATCACCTGGTCGGACCCCAACGGGATCCTGGGTGGCCTGGGGATCGAGACGGGCGGGACGCCCACCAACCAGGTGCAGGCGGCCAAGGCGGCCAGCTTCACGATCAACGGCGTGCAGCAGACCAGCAGTACCAACACCGTCTCCTCCTCGATCCCCGGCGTCACGCTCCAGTTGGTGTCGCCCAGCACGAACCCTGTGCAGGTGACGGTCTCCCAGAACCGCAGCGCGATCACCGCGGCGGCGGGCCAACTGGCCACCGCCTACAACGGCCTGCTGGCGGCGCTCAACAAGTACGCGGGCCAGGGGGGCGTGCTGGAGGGCAACGCCGGCCTGCTGGGGCTGTCCGGGACCCTGCAGCAGGCCCTCACGGCCACCAACCCGGCCCAGCCAAACGGCTACCAGGCCCTGGCCCAGATCGGAGTCACGCTCACGGCGCCGGTCGGCGCGCCCAACCAGTTGCAGTTGAACGTCAGTAGCGCCCAGTTCGGGCAGGCCCTCCAGGACAACCCCCAGGCCGTGGCCTCCCTGTTCAGCGCCACGAACGGGGGCATCGCCTCGCTGCTGAACACGGACCTGACCAGCTACATCGGCGGCACCGGCAGCGTGACATCGACCATCTCGTCGCTCAAGTCCCAGATCCAGAGCCTTTCCAACCAGATCAACAACCCGCAGAGCGCGATCAACCAACAGATCACCCAGCAACAGAAGATCCTGCAGAATCAGTTCCAGCAGATGTTGCAGGCCATGCTCAGCGCGCAAACCCAGTCGCGGCAGATCAGCGACTTCGTCAACACCCAGTTCGGCTCGTCGTCCTCGGGGTCGCAGGGGAGCAGCAACCAGGGTGGCTGATACACCGGAACAGCACATGGTCACGCTGCGCCCCGCGATGGCGGGCGACGGCGAGATGCTGGTCTTGCTGCTGCAGGCGGCGGGGGCCGACGGCATGCTGGGCATCGAGACCGCCACTCTGGATCCCGCCCGCGAGGCGGAGCGGCTGGGTGCCCTCGACCTGTCTCAATGCTGCGTCCTGGCGGCTGCGGGCGACCAGGGGCCGGTGGGCTTCGCCATGGCGGTGCGCGGCAGTGGGCCGGCGCTGGCCCACACCGCCGTCGTCTCGGTGGTGGTGGCCCCCGGCTGCCGTCGGCACGGGGTGGGGCGCCTCCTGCTGCAGGGCATGACCGCCTGGGCCCGCGCCGCGCAGGTGCGCAAGCTCTGCGCCAGCGCCTACGCGTCCAACCGGGGCGCCCGCGGCCTGTTCACCCGAGCCGGCTACACCGTCGAGGGCGTGCGCCAGCGGCAGTTGGCGCTCGGGGACACCTTCGACGACGAGGTGTGGTTTGGGCTGTGGCTCGCCCCGGCCGAGGGGGCGGCGCCATGACCCCCTTGGCCCCCGACCTGGCATCGCTGCGCGCGGCCCTGCGGGCCCAGTTGGCGGCGGCGGAACGCGAGGACTGGGCGGAGGTCGTCGGGCGGGCCGCCACCGTCCGCGCGGAACTGGCGCGGCCCCGCCCGCAGACCTGTGCGCGGGCCGCCCTCCTGGAGGTGGCCCACCTGCAGATCCAGTTGGACACCCTGCTCGCCCGCCGCGTGGCGGCGCAGGCCCGGGCCCTGGAGTCGGTCCAGGCCGCCCACGCCTACAGCACCCTGTCGCGCTGACTTCAACTATCCCCGCTGGTGGCCACCTGCGTATCGCCGGCGCTGCCCTGGGCGGGCAGATGCACGCCGCGCCCCCGTCCATCGGGGGGCGGGATGTCGCGTCGCACGATCTCCAACTGGGCCTCAAGCTGGCTGCGCACTTGGGCGCGGAAGGCCTGGGCCTCACGGTGCGCCTGCGCGACCTGGGCGTCCAACTCGCGCAGGCGCGCCTCGCCGCCCCTGGTGCGGCGCACGGCCTCGTCCTCGGCCTCTCGGATGATCAACTGCGCCTCCTTGCGCGCGTTCTCCTTGACCTCCTCGGCCGTCCCCTGCGCCACCACGAGCGCATTGTGCAGCGTGGTCTCCAGCTGCCGGTACTGCTCGACCCGTTCGCGCAGATCGTCCAGCTCTTCCTTGAACTCGGCGTTCTGCTTGAGGAGGGCCTCGAAGTCGGTCACGACCCGGTCCAGGAAGTCGTCCACCTCATCCTGGCTGTAACCGCGCAACACCACGCGAAATTCCTGGTTGTGAATGTCCAGCGGGGTCAGCACGGTGGGGACACCTCCTGTGTTCCGCGGGTCAGGCCAACAGGTGCGGCAACAGCCAGCGGACCACCTGGATCAGCACCAAGAGGATCATCGGGGACAAGTCGAGCATCGCGCCGCCCGGCATGCGGGAACGGATGGGGTCGAGCAGGGGTTCGGTGACACGCGCCATCGACCGTTCGCACGTGGACAGAAAGCCGCTCTGGGACACCACGCCCGGTAGCCAACTGAAGATCGCCTGGATCAGGACGACCCAGAACAGGACGCTGAGTGCGGACTCAAGCGCCAGCAGTAGCGCGAACATCGCCGGTGCCTCCCTTCACCGCCCGGGGCTGCACCGGCCGCCCGTGCGGCAGCCGCCCGCCGTCAACCGTTTGTAGGCTTCCCCTCACGCTCCGCCATGCGCAGGCTGAGCGGAATGGTCACCTCGACCCCGGCCGGGACGAAGAGCACGATCTGGCCGATGCGGTGCATCTCCCCGCCCAGGGCGTACGCGGCGCCCATCAGGAAATTCACGATCCGCTGTCCCACCTCGTGGTCGAGCCCCTCCAGGTGCAGGATCACCGGCCGCCCGGTCTTGAGATGGTCGGCGCCCTCCTGGGCGTCCTCGAACCGGTGGGCCGCGACGACGACCATCCCGGGCAGCGCGGCCACCAGACGCGTGACGTTGCCGGACCGGCTCAGCCCCCGCACCTCCCCACGCTCCTCGGCCACGGCCGGCCGCGCCGCGTGGCTCGGGCGCCGCCGCTCCGGCTCGCCCCGCTCGGCGCGCGGGCGCAGCGCGCTGCCGCCGGCCACCGCCGCCACCGGCGCATCCTCCACCTCGGCCTCCTCATCCTCCTCCTCGAACCCCAGGAACGCCAGCATCCGGTCCCACATGCCGCCCGCCATTCCATTCACTCCTTGCCAGCCATCCGTCGCGGCCCGGAACCTGCCGCGTTGACGACTGTCAGTTCAAGCCAGTCCCCCGCTTCCCTGCCTGCTGGCCCCCATTATTACGGGATCGCGCCTGCGGCGGCGGCAAAAATCGCCCGGCCGACCCGAACCAACGTGGCGCCCTCCTCGATGGCCGCCTCAAAGTCTCCGCTCATCCCCATGGACAGTTCGGGCAGGGGCACGCCGGCCCCGTCCTGCAGCCGGTCGCGCAGCGCCCGCAGGGCCGCGAAGACCGGCCGGGCGTCATCCGGGTCCCGGACAGGCGGCCCGACGGTCATCAGACCCTCGGGGCGGAGGGCCGAGAGTTGCAGGACGCGTCGCAGCAGGGTGGCGGCCTCGGCCGCCGGAACGCCGCCCTGTCCCGAGCGCCCGGTGAGGCCCACCTGCAGCAGCACCGCCTGCACCGTTCCGGCGCGCTCCGCGGCGCGGGCCAGGCTCTCGGCCAACTCCGGCCGGTCCAGGCTGTGCACGAGCGCGAACCGCCCGACCACCGCCGCCGCCTTGTTGCGCTGCAACTGGCCGATCATGTGCCAGCGCGCCCCCGCCAACGCCGCCACCTTGGGCAGGGCCTCCTGGACCCGGTTCTCCCCCAAGTCGACCAGGCCGGCCGCCAGCGCCAGCCGCAACGCTGCCACCGGGTGCCCCTTGCCCACCCCGACCAGGCGCACGCTGGCCGGGTCCCGACCCACCCGCGCCGCCGCCAGCGCCATGCGCGCCCGCACGGCGGTGATGGCCACCCCGATGACCGCCCCCTGTCCGTCCCCCCCCTCCGCCTCCAGCGCGCAACCCTCCCCGGCCATCATCGCGCCCCGCTCAGTACACGCGCAAGCAGCCAGGGATTCCGCAGGATGCTCGCCCCCGCCGGGATTCCGCGCACCGCGGTCCAACCGCCAGCGGTCCCCAGCACCCGCACCGCCTGACGTACGATCCGGCGCCCCGGTTCCACGCGCCAGACACTGGCACCGGCCGCCGTCGGGCGCACGGCCGTCTCCGGCACCAGCACCCCGCGCACGGCCGGGAGCGCCACCGTGGCCGGCGTGCGCGGTGGCGGGGCCGGCACACCGGGGGCAGTGGTGGTGAACACGGCCACAAACGCGCCGTCCACCGCAGGGCCGGTGGCGGCCAACTGGGCGCTCTGCGCGGGGTGTCCGCCCCAGGCGACGCGCACACTGCCGCTGGCGGCCAGGGCCGAGCGCGCTACCGCCGGCAGCACGCACAGCCAGCGCCCGCCCCACGGGGTGCCCAGGACCCCCAGCGGCGCGCCCGCAGGGACGACGGCACCCACCGCAGCGGGGAGGACGGCCCCCGTCAACACCCCCGGCGGCAGGTCGGAATCGGCCGAGAGGCTGGTCAGCGCCAGCGCATCCCATCCCGGCCAGAACCATCCAGCCGCGGCCGCCCGCACCGGGCGCAGGGCAGGGGCCGCCGCGCGTGCCGCGGTGCACCCGCGCCAGCGGCAGAGCAGCGTGGCCAGCCCCCCAGGGGCGTACGCCGTGGTGACCACGCGCGGCCCCGTCCCCGTCCACAGCGCCCACACCGGCGGGGCGGACAGGGTCGGCGCGGCCTGGGGGCGGATCTGGGCCAGGACCGCTCCGGCGCTGACCATGCCGGATCCGGAGACCGTCATCAGGCGGCCGGCCACCGGGGCCTCCACCTCCTGGCCGGGATGCACGAAGGCCGCCGGCACGGTCCAGACCGGCCGCACCGTCCCCGGGCGCGCCGCCTGCGGGCGGCCCCAGCCGATGGCCAGGCGCGGACCGCCGGCCACCAGGCTGGCCGCCAGGATCACCGCTGGCGTCACCCAGGCCGGGCGCGCCCGCGGCGCGCGCCTCCCCCTCCGCACGAGTACCGCCCCCCGGCGGCCCGGCTTCGGCCCGGCCCCCCGGCTCCCTGCCCCGGTGGCCGGCGCAAGTTTCGCGCCCCTGGGCGGCTCATGGAGGACGGCGTCGAACCGCCTCAGGCGGACCCGTCCAGCCATAGCGACGCCTGCATACGTCCCGTGCGACCGGCATCGCGGCGGTGCGAGAAGAGCGTGTCCGGGTGACAGGCGGTGCAGATCCCGGCCACGTGGATGCGTTCGGCCCGCAGGCCCGCGTCCAGCAACCGCCGTCGGTTGGCCTCCCAGAGGTCCAGCCGGGCGTGCCCGGGCCGCGTGGCCGCCAGGACCGCGCGGCCCCACGGCACCCCCGCCGACAGCGGAGCGCTGACGGGCTCGTCCACCTCGTAGCAGCACGGTCCGATGGTGGGCGAGACCGCCGCGTGCATCTCGTCCGGACGGCTGCCGTAGCGTCGGGCCATCGCCGCCACCGCCGCGCCGACGATGTCGCCCACCGTGCCGCGCCAGCCGGCGTGACACAGCCCCAGGGCCCGGTGCCGGGGGTCGGCCAGGAAGATGGCGGCGCAGTCCGCGACCCCGATGGCCAGCGTCACCCCGGCGATGTCGGTGATCAGGGCGTCGGCGGTGCCGGCGTCCCCGCCGCGGTCCACCTCGAGCACCGCCGTCCCGTGCACCTGGTGCGCCCGCGCCACGGACTCGGGCGCGAACCCCCCGGCCCGCGCCAGGCGGATCCGGTTCTTTCGGACCCGCGCGGGCTCGTCCCCGACCGCCGCCGCCAGGTTCAGGCTGTCCCAGGGGGCAGGGCTGACCCCGCCCAGCCGCGAGGAGAACGCCGCGCCTACGCCGCAGGCCTCCAACGGCCCCACGCGCCACAGACCCATACCCCCGGGCCCTTGATCCCACCGCCACTGATCCGCCACGCGCTCCCCCCGCCCTTAACCGTCGCCGCCGTTCTGGGACGGCACGCGCACCAGGATCACATCCTCCCCGATCGTGACGACGTCCGTCCAGGGAATGCGGCAGGCTTCCTCGCTGCCGAACAGGCCGAGGAAGCGCGGGGAGCCCGGCACGATCAGCGCCGCGACGGTTCCGGTCTCCGGGTCGATCTCCAGGTCGCCGACGGCCCCCAGCCGGCGGCCGCTGCCCACCGCGACGATGTCCCGTTCCCGTAGGTCCGACATCCTGAACATGGCGGCACCCCCCGTCCCCCGCGCCAAGGGTATGCGGCCCGCCTCCGCAGTCAGCACCCGGGCGCGTCCGCTCTCCCTCGGCGGCCACGTATTCGTCCGCGGGCGCGGCGGGATACTGCTGCCCGCGGGGAGATCCCGCCCGGGAGGGAATGGATTGACCGGGAAGGTCGAGATCTGCGGGGTCAACACGGCGGAGTTGCCGGTCCTGACCAACGAGCAGATGCGCGTGCTCTTCCGCCAGGCGCAGAGCGGGTCGCCGGCCCAGCGCCGGAAGGCGCGCACCGCGCTGGTCCAGGGGAACCTCCGTCTGGTGCTGTCGGTGATCCAACGCTTCAACAGCCGCGGCGAGCCGGTGGACGACCTCTTCCAGATCGGCTGCATCGGCCTGATGAAGGCGGTTGACAACTTCGACCTCGGGCAGAACGTGCGCTTCTCCACCTACGCGGTGCCGATGGTGATCGGGGAGATCCGCCGCTATCTGCGGGACAACAACCCCGTGCGGGTCAGCCGCTCCCTGCGCGACCTGGCGTACAAGGCCCTGCAGGTGCGCGACCAATTGACCCACCGGCACGGGCGCGAGCCCCGCGTCCAGGAGATCGCCGACGAACTCGGTGCCCCCTATTCCGAGGTCCTGGCCGCCCTGGACGCGATCCAGGATCCGGTCTCGCTCTTCGAGCCGGTCTACGAGGACGGCGGCGATCCGATCTACGTCATGGACCAGATCCGGGACGACCGCGCCGACAACGAGAGTTGGCTGGAGGGGGTCGCCCTGCGCTCGGCGATGGAGCGCCTGGGGCCGCGCGAGCAGACCATCCTGAACCTGCGCTTCTTCAGCGGGAAGACGCAGATGGAGGTCGCCGACGAGATCGGGATCAGCCAGGCCCAGGTCTCGCGCCTGGAAAAGGCCGCCCTGGTGCAGTTGCGCAAATACGTGTGACGGCCGCGCATGCCGGAGGCCCCCGGCGGCCAACCTCACTGGTAGCCGGCGGCGTTGGGGGTGGGTCCATGCGGCGGCTGGCGGGGATCTTCGGCCTGATCCTCCTGGCGGCGGCCTGCCTGGCGCTGGCCGCCGGCCTGCGCGCCCCAGAGGCCCAGACCCTGCAGCTGCGCGTGATCGGGGCCTCGAATAGCGTCCAGGCCCAGACGGTCAAGCTGGGCGTGCGGGACGCGGTCCTGGCGGAGATCGCCCCCGGTCTCTGCCATCAGCGGTCGGCGGCGGCCGCGGCGGCGTATCTGCGCGAGGAACTGCCCGCCATTCGCCAGGCCGCGCTGGCCGTCACCGGCCCCGCGGGGGAGTCCGTGCGGGTGCAACTCGGCGTCGAGCCCGTCCCCGCCCACCGCATGGGATTGGTCAACTTCCCGGCCCGGCGGGCGCCGGCCCTGCTGGTGACCCTGGGCGCGGGGCGCGGGCACAACTGGTGGACCGTGCTCTTCCCACCCCTGGCCCTGGTCACCATCGATCACCATCTGATGGTCGTCGGACCCTCGGGGGGCGCGGCCGTGCCGGTCCACCACCTGGCCCCCGCCGACCGCTCTGCCCTGTTGGCCGCGGTCTCCGCCAGCAGCGGCCACCGCTTGCCTATCGACGTCCAGGCGGCGGGAACCGGAGGGTGGTTGGGCACCGACGTCCAGGTGCGATTCGCCATCTGGGACGCCGTGCGCCGGATGCCCTGGCACGCGCTGGACCAGCGGGTCCTCGGCTGGCTGGCCCGTGCCTGACGCGGCCGGCCGTACCAGGGCTACCACGGCTGTAACCTGGCCGGTGCCAACCTCTCGGGTGTGATTACAGGGCTCGGTGCGTCTCTCCGCGGGGCGAACCTGACCAACGCCAGCTTGCAGGGTGACTTCCTGGGCGCCACGAACTTCACCGGCGCGAACCTGAGCGGGGCGACCTTTCTCGACGGGCCAAGTGCCCTTCTGGAGGGGATCGACACGACCGCCAATCTCGCCAACGATAACCTGACCGCGGCGAACCTCTCCGGTGCCAACCTGACGGATGCCAACCTGAACGGCGCCTTCGTGAAGAGCTCTGACCTGTACGGGGTCTCATCGTTACCCACATCCCAAACCCCCAGCGATGCGGCCTTGTCAATACACCAGAGGTATTTGGTTCGCGGCACCCTGCACATGCCATCTGTAGTGGTTCCGGGACTTGTGCGTAAGGAGAAGAATTCACGGCGCTCCTGTTACCCCTGAGGCCGCCGCCGTGTTCTCGGCGAACAGGGCATGGGCCAGGCTGATGGTACCGTCGACTCGCACCAGCCACATGGACAGCACGAACGCGAGACTCACCAAGACGGCGACCACGGCTGTCCACCGCACCCGGCGGTCGTCGGCGGGGCCCCACCCGGGGCGGATCACACGGAACCGGTGCCGTCCAGAATGTATGTCGGTACACTCCCTTCCAAGCGGCGAACGCGATATCGCATTGCGACGTGGTCCTGCAGGTCCGTTCCCTCCGGCCCGAAGATCAGCAGCGTGCAGCCGACATCCGCCACGAGACCGAGGAGGCGGTGGCGCAAGCCAGCGTCGATGTTCCCCAAGACGTCGTCGAGGATCAGGACCCCAGGTCCCGCAGCCAACGCCCGGATCGCGCAGACATACAACTCCTCCCCGCGAGACAGGCCGCGCTCGGGCCCCATCCTCGTCATCTCCCCATCCGGGAGGCGTTCTCCCCATGGTTCACCGGAGAAGGCGTCGCGCATCAACGCCCAGGCGCCGGACGCGTCGCGGGCCCCGCGCATGATGTTGGCCAGTAGTGATCCACTGGTCATGGTGGTCTGGGGGCCGACTTTGGCCACCCAACGACAAGGCTCGCAGACGGCACCCCGGCCGTCCTGGATCACCAAATCCCCGTTGAATCGGCGTCCACTGGCGCTACCAGCCAAGAGGCTCGCCAGAGAAGTCTTCCCGCATCCGTTCGGCCCCACGATCTCGTGGGTGCCACCGGGCCCGAAGGTCAACTCGTCGGCTCGCAAGATAGGACCCCGTGTACCCGACTCGTCGTACACGGCTACATTGCGCATGGAGACGCGATAGGGCGGGGCCCACTCCCTATCTCCGGTGTGCCGTTCGGGAACGCGAAGGGTGCGTGGCAGTTCGGACACCCTCGCCCAGCGTAGAAGGCGCTCGAAGTCGGCGCTGGCGGCGATCATCTTGAGCACAGCGCCCCGCAGTTGACCAAGCGGGACATTGAGCGTGGAGAAGTAGGTCAGCAGCGCCAGAAAGGTCCCGACCCCGATTCGCCCCTGGACCGCGGCAAGCGCCAGAAAGGCCGTTAAGGCCTGCTGGGTGAGGGCAGACGAGGTGTTGCCGATCAACGCGCTGGCCACCTTGGCGCGCCAGTCCATATCACTGAGCCGCGAGTAGAACTGCAGTCGCCGTCCGGCCAGAGCGGAGGTGTTGCGCCGGAGGATGTCGTTGCGATACGCATCACGATCACCGGCTGTCTCTTCGAGGAGTTGCAGGTAGGACGCGTTGGACCGGATGTGTGCCCGCCGCAGGCGAACGCGATTGAGGACGATGCGGTTTTGAAGAACGTTTTGCAGGCCAAAAAGGACGGCTGCAACGAGGAGCAGGTATGGGTCGGCGCGCCAGGTGATGACGGTGATGAACCCCAGGCGGGCGAAGCCCTCCAGAACTTGCTCCGGCACGTCAAGGACGCCTAAGACCTTCGTGATGTCCGTCGAGAAGGTGACGCCCACGTCCCCCATGCTCATGCTGAGCGCGGCGTCCGGTATCCGGTTGAAGAAGTGCAACAGCAGGCGGCCACGCATCCGGAGGTGCATGTGCAAGCCGACCCGGCTGCCCGCTTCTCTGGCCAACATGGACACCAGGGTCGTGGCCAAGGCGAAGACCAGCAGGGGGATCAGCGGCCGCAGGGACCGCGGCGTGATGACCAGATCGATCACGGCACGCATGTAAAGGGGCAGGAGCAGTCCGAGGAGCACCTGGATCGCAGTCAGCACGAGCATCAGGGCATATGTGCCCGCTTCGGGTGCCAGCAACGCCTGGCCCAGGGCGACGTACCGCTGCGCGTCGTGCCGTGTAATCCTGGTCTTGCTGATTCGGGATTTCCCCCCCGCAGGCGCGTCAGTGTCTTGGGGCGGGCTACGGAAGCGCCCCATTCTACGGCGGCGACGCCTAAAGGAAAAGACTTACATTTCCGGGATAGCTGTGGTATGATGTCTGTGGGAGAAGCACGGCCTTCGCCCAGGAACCCTTGCCCGTACACGTCCTCGAGAACAATCGGCCGGATGGTGACCCGGCCACCGCGAATTCCGTCCGTGCAGAGGTCCAGGCTCGTCCCTGGCGGCGGCATCGCGACGCGAAGCGAACGATTGACGACGACGCGGGTGACGCCCAGTTCCGGGCCAGCGGCGCCCACCACCGCGACGGCCCATGCGTGCAGGCTCAGGTGATTGCCGGTCCCATATCGCGAGGCTTCTTCATCAGTGCGGCGAGTGCGGCGGGCACGGCCATGTAGATACTCCTTTCGTGAGGCGGCCATGCGGTCTGGTTGGGGTCCTGCTGGTGACGAGCCGTCACCAATGGCGGGACCTGCGAAGGTCGCATCCCATACCGCTCCGCAAGGGCTCCACACCCAGCCGTTGGCGGGCAACGCTGATCCCGCCGCGGGTCGGCACTTGCCAGTGATCTGCCCAGGCCCGCAACTGGCGCAGCGATTCGACGAGGTTGTGCAAC
>JAJZWQ010000189.1 GCA_021846605.1 Bacillota bacterium
TAGCTGAAGTGGTACTCCCCCGACGTGGAGTCAAGGGTGGGGGTGATGCCGAGGCTGGCGGCCAACTGGGCGGCCTGCACGTCGGTCACCGTCGCAGCGGACGTACCGACCCAGTTGTATCCGTAGCCCGGCACCCCGATCAGGATCTTGTGCGGTGGGATCACGGAGGCGGCGTATCTGGCCACCTGCGCCACCCAGTTAGTGGGAGACACTGGACCAGCCGGACCGCCGTCGCTGTGCCGGTCATACGTCATGATTTGAATGAAGTTCGCGATCTGGCCCAGGGCGCTGTAGTTGAAGACCCGCGCATAGCTGGGCCCCGGGGAGGAGGCCTTGGGCATGACCGCCACGCCCAGGATGTCCCCGGAGGGCAGCGCGTTCCGCACCGCCTGGATGAAGTCGGTGAACTGGGTCTGGGACGACGCCGGCAAGACCTCGAAGTCGATCACGACCCCGTCAAAGGCCGCGTTGGACCGCACCAGTTGGCCGAGGGCGGCCGCCGCCCGCGTGCGCCCGGAGGCCGTCGCGAGCAACTGGGTCACCCCGGTGCCCTGGTTGATCAGCGGCAGTATCGGGACCCCGACCCGCGTCGCGGTGGAGTCCACCTGGGCGTGGTCGGTCTCGTGCGACCGGAGGCCGGCGCTGCCGGTCAAGGTATACCAGTAGGGGGCGAGCCAAGTGATTTGAGCCGCATGGGTGCTGAGATCGGCCAGAGGGCCCGCGGGCGAACCGTAGACCGACCAATAGGCCAAAAGCTCAGGCGCCGATCCGGTCTGGGCTCCCGTGGAGCCCCCCGAGGTCCCGCCCGCCGTGGCGCTTTGGCCGCCACCCTGGGTACCGCTGGGGGCCTTCGTCGACCCTCCCGACCCCGTCTTGCCTCCGCCCGAGCCCCCCGAGGTCCCGCCCGCCGTAGTGCCTTGGGTGCCACCCTGGTTGCCGCTGGGGGCGTTCGGAGCCCCGCTCGACCCGGCGCTCTGGCCAGATGCACCCGCCGGGGTTGAACTACCGGACGCAAACGCACTGGCAAGCTGGCGGAACGTGGCCGCGTCCAGCACGCCAGTCGGGCTCAGGTGGCGGCTGGACTGATAGGCCAAAAGCGCCGCCTCCGTCCGGGGACCGAAGACGCCGTCCGCCGGCCCCGGATGGAAGCCGAATTGCTGGAGGTCGCCCTGCAGCATGCGGACGGCCGGCCCCGCATCGCCGGGGCGCAGCACGGTGCTACCGATCGGCAGTGGCGCAGTGGTGGGCACTCCGAAGTCGGCCAGGAGCCGGCGCAGGGTCGCCAGGTTCAACACGCCGCTGCGGGGCAAGCCGCGGCTGGCCTGGTAGGCGCCCAGCGCGCGCTCGGTCTGTGCATCAAAGCGCCCGTTGACCAGACCGGGGTTGAAGCCGAACTGCCGGAGGTCGCCCTGCAACACCCTGACCGCCGGCCCCATGTCTCCGGGCACAAGCACCGTCCGGCCGATGGGCAGGGGTGCGGCGCCTGCGGCCAACGCACCCGCGGCCGGTACCAGCAAGGAGCATGCCACCAGAGCCGCGGCGGTCCTCGCCGTAGCACGCGTCCACCTTCGCGCTCGCATCTGAGCCTCCCCTTTCGTTCCCTCGGGGACCGGGTGCCTGAGGCTGGCCTTCCTGCCGCCGGATCCGGCACCGTGGTCGCGATATCCCGCCGCAGAGCCGGGGCCCCCCGCGAGATACTGCCTCCCCCCTGACGCGACCGCCCCCTGGGGTGGCTATCCGCCACAGTAAAAGCCTAGTGGATTGCTGCAGCTTTTGTCTGACCCACCAGCACCGGCCTATGCCGGAACGGAGGTCCACGACGGCAGGCGGGCCCGGGTATGCGGTCAGGCGATCCCCGTAGATCAGCGCATCCAGGGATTGGCGCGGCGGCGCCGCCGGCGCCCTGCCGCGCCGCGTGGGCGATCCCTTGAGAGCCCTGGTCTTGGCGCGGATGCGACATCTGGCCGGCGGCGGGCGGCGGAAGAGGCTTTCGCCCACCGCGCCAACACTTCCCAGCGGCGCCGCAGGAACCGAGGATGCCCGGCGGGAGTCTGATGCACGGCGGGGCCTACCCCTGAGCGCGCACCTGCGCGCGACCGAAACGGCAGAGCGGCAACAGCGGGCAGGTCGGACAGGCGGGATTGCGCGCGTGGCAGATGCGGCGCCCGTGCCAGATCAGACGGTGGTGGAGGACGGCCCAATCCTGGCGCGGGACGCGCCGGCGCAACTGGGCCTCGACGGCGTCAGGCGTGCGCCCGTCGGCCAGGGCCAGGCGGTTGGCGACGCGGAAGACGTGGGTGTCGACGGCGATGCCCGGGACCCCGAAGGCGTTGGCCAGCACCACATTGGCGGTCTTCCGCCCCACCCCCGGCAGTTCCAGGAGATCGTCCATGGTGGCGGGCACCTGGCCGGCATGGGCGTCGCGGATCCGCTGGGCCGCGGCGACGAGGTTTTTCGCCTTGGTGTGGTAGAGGCCGCAGCGAGAGATGTACGGCTCGACCGCTTCCGGGGTCGCCGACGCCAGCCGCTCGGCATCGGGGAAGGCGGCAAAGAGCGCCGGTGTCACCTGGTTGACCAGGCGGTCGGTGCACTGGGCCGACAACACCGTGGCGACCAGGCATTCGAAGGGGTTGGAGAAGTCCAAGCCGCTGGCCACATCCGGGTAGGCCTCGGCCAGGGTCGCCAGGATGCGGTGGACGGGGACGCGCGGCAAGGGTGGCGACTGCATGGGCGCAGCTTCTGCAGCCACCCTTGCCGCGCCTGCCGTCATGAACGCACGCCTGGGCGGCGACGCGCCACCGCGATCTCCAGCGTGCGCGCCTCGCCGGCGCGCAGCAGGCGCACGGCCACGCTGCGTCCGGCGCCCGCCAGGGCGCGGCGGATGGCGCTGGGCGTGGTCACCGGGCGCCCGCCCACGGCGATCAGCAGATCGAAGGGGCGGATGCCCCCCCGTTCGGCTGGCGTACCCGGGACGACGGAGGTGACCAGCACGCCCCGCTCGGCCTCCAGGCCCAGGACGCGGGCCAGGTGGGCGGGTACGCTCTCAGCCTGTCCCTCGATCCCGATCCAGGGGTGTTCGGCCGAACCGTGGTCGCGCAGTTGCTCGGCGATGGTCACGGCAAGATTCGCCGGAATGGCGAATCCCAGGCCCTGCCCGCCGGCCAGCATGGCCGTGGTGACTCCGATCACCGCCCCGTCGAGCGTGGCCAGCGGACCGCCACTGTTGCCGGGGTTGATCGCGGCGTCGGTCTGCACCATGCCGTCCAAAAGCTGCCCGTCGCGCCCCGGCAGGACGCGCTCAAGGGCGCTGACGACACCGAACGTCACCGTCCACGACAGACCGTAGGGATTCCCCATGGCGATTACGGCCTGCCCCGGGAGCAGGGCGTCCGAATCCCCCGTGCGCACAGGCGCCGGGGCGCGCTCGGCGGGCACGGCGACGACGGCGAGGTCGTAGGCGGCGTCGCGCCCGACAACCAGACCTCGTTCCCGGCGCCCGTCCGGCGAGGCCACCAGCACCTCCCGGGCGTCGCCTACCACGTGCGCGTTGGTCAAGAGGTGCCCGGCCGCATCCCAGACAAAACCTGAGCCCAATCCGCCATCCGGCCCGGTGATCTGGACCACCGCGGGTCCCAACCGTGCCGCCGCCGCGGTGATCGCCGTCGAGATCGGGTCCAGCGTCTCTGCCATCGCCCTCACCTGACCTTCCCTTACCTTGCGCGAAGCCTACGCCGATGGTCAGGAAAGGTCAATGGCCACGCGTGCGATTCCTGGTACCGCTCCGCCGGCCGCAGGGGACGGGATGGGAAAGTGGCCCGAGCCGGCGTCAATCGCCGGGCGTCCACATCTACGGCGGCGCTCATCCGACTACGCGCCGGCTCCCGCGCGCGGGGCACCCAAAAGCTGCAGGAGCGCGGCCGCCGCCGCTCCGGGCGGCTTGCCGGCCGGCCAGAGTGCCCACGTCCCGACCTGGGGCAGCCGCAGGCCGGCCGGGAGCTTCAGAGCGCGCAGCGTGCCGGCGGCAAGCTCGCCGTCGACGGCCGAGCGCGGCAGGAACGACCACCCCAACCCTTCGGCTAAAAGGCGCAGCGTCACCTCCACCTGCCGCACCTCCATCGGCCGGCACGGCAGATGGAGGGCGGCCAGTTGGGCCAGCAGGCGGTCCCAGTAGCCGGGGTGGTTATGCGCCAAAAGCGGGTGCGCCGCCAAGACATCGGCGAGCTCGACCGGTCCCCAGCGGGCCGGCGCCACCGCGAGCACCGGCTCGCGGGAGAGGCGCTGGGTCACCAGCCCAGCCCCCGTGGGCGCCAGGCGAGAAAGACCCAAATCCACCTCGCCGGCCCGCACGGCGGACACCACCTCCTGCGAGAACGCCGTCCGCAACGAGATTTCGGCCCGGGGTCGCTCGGCGAGCAACCGCCCCAACGCCGCCGGCAGCACCGAGGCGGCCACGAAGATCGAGGACACCAAAGAAAGGCGCTCGTCGTAGCGGAGGCGCCAGGCGCGCACGGCGGCCGCCGCCTCACCCTCCAACGCGACCAGGCGCCGGGCGTAGGGCAAAAGCCGCTCTCCGGCCGGGGTCAGGGCGACGTGCCGACCCTGCCGGTCGAAAAGCGGGCTGCCTATTTCCCGTTCCAGGGCCTGAATGTGGCCGGTCACCGTCGGCTGGGATAGGAACAGGCGCTCGGCGGCCTGCCGGAAGTGCAGCCGCTCAGCGACGGCGACAAATGTGCGCAGGTGCCGCTGGTCCACCGCTCACCCCTCCTGCTCCCTCCGATGATTGCATTCCTCTATCACAGGACGCCACTTTTTCGAATGGGCTTTGGCAATGGTCTGGGTTAGGATGGGCGCCACAGGAGGGACCGCCATGCCCGAGACCATGTTCTCCAAGATCTGGGGCCGCCACGTGGTCACGACCCCGCCCAATGCGCCCGCCCTGCTGTATATCGACCTGCACCTGGTGCACGAGGTGACCTCGCCCCAGGCGTTCGAGGGACTGCGCCTGGCCGGCCGAGGCGTGCGCCGCCCCGACCGCACGTTCGCCACCATGGACCATAACGTGCCGACCACCGGGCGGGAGTTGCCGATCGCCGACGCGATTTCAGCCAAGCAGATCGAAACCCTGACGGCCAACTGCCGGGAGTTCCAGGTCCCGCTCTACGACCTGCGCAGCCCTGGTCAGGGCATCGTGCACGTCATCGGCCCGGAGCAGGGCCTGACACAGCCGGGCATGACGATCGTCTGCGGGGACAGCCACACCTCCACCCACGGCGCGTTTGGGGCGCTCGCCTTTGGCATCGGCACCTCCGAGGTCGAGCACGTGCTGGCCACCCAATGTCTT
>JAJZWQ010000190.1 GCA_021846605.1 Bacillota bacterium
GGGGGCGGATCGTGCCTGGGGCGGTGCTGGGCCATCGCCTGGATATCGGCGGGTCGGAAGAGGAAATGGCGCTTGGTGCATGGCACCGCGGGCAGGAGGCCTCGCCGGCGCCAGATGTGCACGGTGGTCTCGCAGACGCCCAGCGCTGCTGCCGCCTCCTGCAGCGTCAGCAGGCCGTAGGTGCGCAGGCGACTGGAGCGGTCAGCCAGGTGGTGCGTGGTGCGGAGGTACGCGATGCCGTGCTGGGTGAAGGCGGCGCCGCCGTACGCATGCAGGCCGCGTGCGTTGAGTTCCGCCGCCACCTGGGCGTCGGTGTGGGTATCCAGGAGCCGGTCCACCAGTTGGACGACCTCGGCCTCGGTCTTGCGCTGTTGCCAGGCCGGCAGGGACAGCGGCAACTGCAGGCAGCGGCTGGCCCCACCCTTGAAGCGAATCTGGGCGGTGATCTGTTCGCCTCGCACGAGCGTCACATCATCTAGGATCAGGTGCACCATGCGCTTGCGGTCGCGGGCCGTCGTATGCGGGTCGTTCCAGAGGCGGGGGAAGTCCGTGGCCAGGGCGAGAACCTCCGACCGGCGCTGCTCATCGAGCACGAGTGTGTCCTGGGTGCGGGCGCGCTCGTAGCCCTCCTGCGCGGCGGCGAGTTCGCGCAACGCGGCGTTCCAGTCCGCCTCTAGCGTCTCGGCCACCAGCCGATTGTCCGGATCGACCTGCAGGTAGCGGCGCTTGGCAAGATCCGCCTCATAGCGTGCCCGGTCCACCTGCTGGCGGCGGAGCCGGTCCGCCTCATCGGCACGCGCAGCCAGCTCCTGCTGCACCGCGAGTGCCGCGTCCAGGGCCAGCGGCGTCACGGCCTCGACCAGCACGGCGCCGATGGCAGCGTCGAGCCCGCCTCCCGGGATGGACTGGCAGAGGGGGCCCGCGCCTTCGACCTTCTCGCGCTGGCAGACGTAGTCCGGAACCGCGCCCCCCCGGCGCTGGTGGTAGCGCACGGTCATGCGGCTGCCGCACCGGCCGCATACGGCCAAGCCCTGCAGCATGGCGCCGCCTTCGCGCGGAGGGCTCTTGCGGCGCTCGCGCCCGTGGGCCTGGGCGTTGGCCGCGAGGCGGCGGAGGTTGTCTTGGAACTCCTCCCAGGTGACGTATCCCGCATGGGCGCCGGGCAGGCAGGCCAGCCATTGCTCGGGCGGCACCTGGTCGACGCGGTGGCCGCCGCCGACGGCCTTGTGCCAGCGCGTCCGGCCAAAGAAGAAGGCGCCGGCGTAGCGCGGGTTGTGCAGGCTGTGCAGCACCGTGCTGTGCAGCAGCGGCCCCCAGACCAGTTCGCCTTTGTGGGGCCCGCGCTTCATCCGCCGGGGAAAGAGGATGTGCTGGGAACGGAACTCGCGCACCGTCCGCCACGCCGATCCGGTCCGGCGAAACGAGGCGAAGAGGAGCCGGATCGCCTCCTGGACCTGCTGGTCGGGGTCGAGCAGCACCCGGTCGCCAGGACCGTAGACGAACCCGATGGGGAGGGGGGTCTTGAGTTCGCCCCGGCGCGCTTTGTTGATCAGTCCCCCGCGCAGCCGCGCCCGCAGCACGTGGAGCTCAGCTTCCGACATTGTCCCCTTGAGCCCGAGGAGCAGGCGGTCATTGAACTGGGTGGGGTCGTAGACCCCGTCCTCGTCCAGGATCAGGGTCTCGGTCAGGGCGCAGATTTCCAGCAGGCGCTGCCAGTCCACCGAGCTGCGGGCGAGGCGGGAAACCTCCAGGCCGAGCACGATCCCGACGCGGCCCAGGCCCACCTCGGCGACGAGTCGCTGGAATCCCTCCCGGTCCACCGCGGAGGCGCCGGACTGGCCCAGGTCGCTGTCGACGACCACCACACGTTCGGGCGACCAGCCCAGGGCCACGGCCCGCTCGCGGAGCGCATACTGGCGCTTGGTGCTCTCCGCATTCTCGATGACCTGGCGCAGCGTGCTCTGGCGCACATAGAGATAGGCGTCGCGCTTGAGATGGTCGGCCCTCACCTTCTGATGCGCTTCGGCGAGCATCTCCTCACCCCCCGAGGACCTTCAGGGCCATTCCGGCCAGGACCAGGGCCGCATCCACCCGGACCGCCGCGGCGAGGTCGATCGGCGCCCCGGAACCAGCCGCGGCTCGCGCCTCGGGCGGGGGTCCCTGACGCCAGGCCTCCAGCCACTCGGGCAACCCGCGACGCTGCAGCAGGGTGATCCCTTGGGGCAAGACCCCGCCGCGCGCGCCGCAGGCATAGGCGCGCGCCTCCTCGTAGCGTTGCGTCAGCGCCTGCGGCTCGCCCCACCCTAATCCTGCGTCGGGCGCCCCCTTTTTTGCCGCTGTGCGAGGCGGCGTTCGATGCTGCGCGGGTGCACGGACAACCCCAGGCGCGCTTTGAGCCTGTCGGCCAGGTCGGCGGGAGACAGATGGGGCTCGGACTGCCGCATGTTCTCCAGAACGGCGATGACCTCCGGCGTGAGTTTGTGCGCCCGCCGCGGTCCAGGCCGCTGAGGGAGCAGGCCGGGCAGCCCGTTGGCGTCGAAGGCGGCCTGGGCCTGATAGAAGGCGGGGCGAGAGAAACCGAACGCGGCGGAGGCTCGGCTGGCGGCTTGGCCGTCGACCCGCACGCGGCGGAGCATTTCGTACTTGACCTGCACCAGATCCCGCGCGTCCAGGAAGGGTGCGCCGGCCACAAAGGTCGGGTCGGTGACCCTCTCGGGTCGGGGGTTGAGGGCGTGCTGGCTCTGGAGTGCGGCACCCTTGCCGTCGTCGGAAGGCTTCGCCACGGGCATCGCCGGCCTCCCCAGAGGGGTGATATGCTGATTATGCCGCCAATTGTGGCCATGTCAAGCCCCGTCTGCGGCCATGCCCTGGATTGCGTTGCACACACTATCCGTATCAGCTCGGGGGCTGGCGCATGCCCAACCCCCTTCCCCGGCATAATCAACGTTACAGTCACGGCGTAATCCCCTTTACATCCCCGGCCCCTTCCCGCTCTTCCCGCTCTCCCCGCCCCTTGGCTTCCTGCCCGCCCAGATCACGCACCAGCGCGCACAGGGCGATCAGGTCCTCGAGGCGGAACAGGGAGCGTCCCGCCGCCACCACCACGAACGGGTCCTGCATGGCCACGCTGGTCCATCCCGTGGGCATGGACCGCAGCTGCCCTCCCGCGTCACGGAAGAACACCCGGTCCTCGCCCCAGGCCTGACCCTGGCTGATGAGGTCGAACTGCTGGCCGCTCAGGGGATGGTGGGGGTGCACGACCCGGAACGCGCCTCTCGCAACGTCACCATCGGGTGCAATCGACGACTTTGTCCAAGGGGAAGATCGAGCGAATCATCCGCAGCGTGCAGGACGCCACCTTCGCCCAGTTCCGTGACCTGGTCGATCGCGGCGAGGTCACCGATCTGGCCGGACTCAACGCGCATCTCTGGCTCTGGCTGGACCAAGTCTATCACCGCCGCGTCCACTCCCAGACCGGGGCCCCCCCGGCCGAGCGCATGCCGGAGGCTGTCCGCCCGGTCCGCGACGTCGCCGCGCACGAGCAGACCTTCCTGTGGCAGGCCACCCGGACCGTTCGCCGCGCCGGGTGCACAGTGGACCTCTTCGGCAATACCTACGCCCTGGGCGATCCGGCCCTGGCCGGGACCCGGGTCCAGGTCCGCTACAACCCCTATCGCCTGCAGACCGTCGCCATCTGGCACGCGGGCCGCTTCCGCCAGACCGTCACCGCCGGGAAGCTGCAGCGCGAGCGCCACCCCCATGTCAGCCGCCTGCCCGAGCGCGGATCCGTCAGCGAGCCCACGACGCACAACCAGCTCTCCGCCCTGCGCCGCCGGGCCGCAGGGGAGCGGGACGGCACGTCCGTGTCCTTCGCCGGCGCCGTCCCGCCCCGGCGTCTCTCCGATCTGCTGTCGGAGGTCCTGGGCCGGGCCCTGGAGCCCCGGGAGCTGCAGGCCTGCCGCCGGCACTGGCAGCGTTACGGCCCGTTCGATCCCCAGGCCTACCGTCCCGCCCTGCAGCGCTGCGTCCAGCAGAAGGGCGCCGCCCACCACGTCTCGGTCTACCTCGACCTCTGCCGCCCGGAGGGGGATCTGTGATGCCGGCCTTCACCAAGGAGATCGATGAGCTGCTCCCCACGACCCAGTGGCCCGAGCTTCAGGCCCGCCTGCGGCACACCGTCACCCAGTGCGGCCTCTGCGTCCTCAGCGGCGACCCCGGGGTCGGCAAGACGGCCGCCGTGCGCGCCTTCTGCCAGACCCTCGACCCCGCGACGCATCTGATCCTCTATCTCGCCGACACGACCCTGACGCCGCGCACCCTCTATCGCCTTATCGCCGCCCACCTCGGCCTCGAGGTCCCCTGGTCCGCCAGCGAGTGCGCCCGCGCGGTGCGCCATGTCCTGCTCGGCCGCCGGCAGGCCGGCGTCACCCCCGTGCTGGTCATCGACGAGGCCGACGAGCTGCCCACCGCCACCCTCGCCGAGCTCCGCCTCCTGCAAAACGGCGAGATGGACCGCCGTTCTCCCGCCGCCGTGATCCTCGTCGGAGCCCCGCTCCTCCGCCAGCGCCTGCGCCTGGTCACCCTCGCCGCCCTCGCCCAGCGCGTCACCGCCAGCTATCACCTCGTCGGACTGACCGCCGCCGAGACCGCTGCCTACATCGCGCTCCAGCTCGGCCTGGACGGCACGCCCGCCGTCACCTTCACCCCTGCCGCCGTCGAGGATGTCTTCCATCTCACCCGCGGCGTGCCCCGCCTCATCAATCGCCTGTGCCAGACCGCGCTGCTGGCCGCCACCAGCAGCGAGCTCCCCGTCGTCGAGCCCCGCACCGTCAAGGCGGCCGCCATGGACTGTGGTCTGGCCTGACGACCGCCCACCCATCTCCCCGGGAGGTGTCCGCCGTGCACCGCATCTCGCTGGACGACGCGCCCCAGGTCGTGCTCGGAGCCGAGTTCCTCGCCGAGGACCCCCGCGATCCCGTCTGGCCCGTCCCGCGCTTCCGCCTCCGCATCCGCACCAGCTACGACTCCGGCGTCATCCTGGACATCAGCAACCCCCGCACGCTCGAACTCCTCGCCGCCGCGACGCGCACCCTGCTGCGCGCCTACCGGGACAGCCTCCACTCAACCCCCCTCAAGACCGCCAAGCCCCGCAAGCCCACTCAGCGCCGCCCCACGCCCCGTGCCTTCCCCGGAATCTGAATAACACCTGCAGCCCGCGGACACTTCTGTGACCGCGGGCTCCTTTCTTGCCACGCGTTGTCTCATCTATCCTGAGCAGATTATTCTCAAATTCAGTGATCGGTAACACCCCTCGACAACAACGCGATGGAGCGCATC
>JAJZWQ010000191.1 GCA_021846605.1 Bacillota bacterium
CGGTAAAATGCTCGCAGCACAACCGGAGAGGAGACGCCGCCCAAAGGCACCGGCTTGCCGGAAAACCGCTTCGGGCACATGGCTCCAGATCGCTCCTCTCCTTGCCGGGATGGCTACACGCGACCCGGCGGGTCGCCGTCAACCGGCCTAACGTCCAGCGACCCAGCCGGACAAGCCGTCGGTTTCAGCCGACGGTCGTTGACTCAGTCGGCCGACCGCCCCTGGGAGGATGGCGTCAGTACCGCTGGCGGAACCCCAGCGAACGCCGGCCTGGTCAGTTCGCGTTGGGCGTGGCCGCAAACGTCACCTGCACCGTCGCTGTCACCTCCTCATTCCCGGCCTCGATCGGGGTGACCATGGCCGATGACGTTGCCGCCTTGAAGATCCCCAGGGGTCCCGGCATGCTGCTCTGCTCGCTGATGGACTGCGCCGCCCCGAGCGTGAGATTCCCCGCCTTGGCCAGGGCCTCCGCCTTCTGCCGGGCGTCGGCCATCGCCTGGCTCAGCGCCTGATCGGTGACCGAGGAGGCGCCGCTGGCGGTGAGGGAGACCGAGCCCACCCCCGTCGCCCCGGCGTTGACCGCGGCATCCAGCCATGCCCCCAGATTGCCCAACTGGGGGACCTGGACCGTGACCGTGTTCGACGCCGAGAAGCCCGCCAGCTTCTGTCCGCCGTACCGTGGATAGACAGACAGACCGCTTGTGGAGATATCGGACTGGGTCGCCCCGGCCGCGTGCAGCGCGGCGAGCACGCTGGACATCCCCGAGTTGTCGGAGGAGAGAGCCTGCGCGGCGGTGGCGCCGTTCTCCTGAACGGTCGCCGTGAAGGTCGCCTGGTCCTCGGCAAGGCTCACGGACGCTTGCCCAGTCACCTGGATGGTACTGGTCACCCCCACGGCCGGCGAACTGGAGGCGCGCGCCGGGCGGTGGCCGCCCGCGGCCAACACCACCACACCGGCGGCCAAGACCACCACGCCGACGACCGTGCCGAATCCCCTGGGTCCCGCCCATTCCCCCAACCGCATGTCCGCCATACCCCATTCTGGAACTGGATTGACCTGTACCATCAGACGATGGTGTTAGCCCTCAGGTTCCGTTCCGGGGTGACCGCACAGGATGACGTCATTTCGTGGGCGGCCTTTGGGCACAAGGCCCGCCAATCGGGATGACGGCCCGCGCGCGACTCCAGCGGCCAGCGCCGCGCCGGCCATTGTGACGGACGAGCCGCGGGCCAGCTGGCCTCACGTCGCGATCGGCATCACCGGACCGAGGGACAAACCTACCCCTCGAAGTGGCGCCGTTCCGACAAGCGCCTGCGGGCCACCGCTGTCGGCGGCACTCCGGCCCGGGGTGGGGGATGCCTGCCTCCACCGGCCCCTGCGACGCCATCCGCTCTCCGCTGTGCCGTTGGCCTGGGGGTAGGGACGCATTGCACCGAACCGACGACGGCAGCCACCCGTGTCCCCGCCGATCAGGGCCAGAGGTGACTTGCCGCGCGGAGAACCCGCACGCGCCACGTCGTCGAGGTCGGCGTCGGTGTCGCCGCCTTCGGCGTCGTTTCGCTCGGCAGCAGCGTGATCAGCAACGGCACGGAGGCCGGCTCCTGCAACGAGTGGCCCGGCGCTGTCACATCCGCCACGATCGTTCCGTCCTGGGCGGCCTCCCGCGTAAACGTCGCCAGGGACGTGGGCGGAATCTCCGCCTGCAGGGTGGCGTCCACCGGGGGCGCAGCGCCCAACACCGTGGCCAGGGCGCGCCCGCCCTGCGCGGCCGCCAGCGAACTCAGGGCGTTTACCGCCTTGGAAGGCGAGGGGGTCAAGATGGTCAGGAATTCGGCGGCGGGCGGCGGCGTCGCCGCCGAGGTGAGCGCGTTCGGCCGGACCGTCTCGGTCGTCTTTACCCCGGTGCTCGTCGCCCCCGTTTTAGACGCCGGTGGCACCCCCCCGCCTCCCCCACTCGACGCGGCGGTCTGCTGCCCCACGGACACTCTGGACGTCTCCGCTGCGAAGGACGCCGCTGTCGCGGCGCCGTGGGGCGCGGAGGCCGCCGTCCCCGCCGTGGACGCCGTCTCGGGCACTCGCGCCAATTGTGGCGACGCCAGGACGGCGGCCGCGACAAACCCCGCGAGCCCCGCCACGACCACTGGTCCCGCCTCCCACCAAGCCCGGGACACGTGTTCGCGCCGCGCCAGGCGCAGCCGACGTTGCAACCGCTCCTCGAACCGGTCGGGCAGGGGATCGAGCGGTAGCGCCGACAGCATGGTGCGGACCGAGCGCACCCCGTCGAGCTCCTGCGCGCAGGCCTGACATTCGGCGATATGCCGGTGTACACGTTGGGCACGGCGCGGCGAAAGGCGCCCGTCCACCAAGGCGTGCAGGTCGCCCCTCATCTGCTCGCACCGTGCCGGCATCCGCCCGACCTCCTTCCGTTCATGCCACCTACGGCCTTGGACGTCCCGGAGGCGAAAAGGTTCCGGTTGCCGCCGCATCGCCTTCCAGTGCGGCGCGCACCGCCCCGCGGGCACGGTGCAATCGCGATTTAACGGTCCCGAGGTGTTGCCCGGTGATGACCGCGATCTCTTCGTAGGAGAGCCCGTGCACGTCGCGCAGGATCACCACCGCCTTCCATTCCGACGGCAGCGCGTCCACCGCGGCCAGGATCTGCACCTGCGCATCGCGCTCGGCCACCTGGTCTTCGATCGACGGGCCGGGATCCACCAATTCGCGCGCAGGGGAGTCCTCATCCTGCCAGTCGGCCGACAGCGGTCGCGGATGCCGCGCGCGCTGTCGCAGGGCGTCGGTGCAGGCATTGTGGACGATGCGGAACACCCAGGTGCTGAACCGGGCGTCCCCGCGGAAGCGGCGCAGCCCCAACCAGGCCTTGACCAGCGCCTCCTGGGTGACGTCCTCGGCCAGTGCCCGCTCCCCAAGCAGTCGCAGGGCCAGGTGGTACGCGGGTTGCATCAACGGGGCGACCAATTCGTTGAATGCGGTCTGATCCCCCCGGCGCGCGCGCCGCAACGCGTCCGCTTCCGGTGCGGGCAACGGGACGATCTCCGCACCGACCGGGAGCGGCGCGCCGACCGGCTCCTCCGCATCGCTGGGTGTAGTCTGCGAGATCTGCCGCGCCCTCCCCCGTGTTCGCATGAAGCGTCCCAAGCGATCCATTCTCCCGTGCCCGCGCGAGTCCTGTCTTTGGACATCTCCGCAGGCGGACCCGGCCGTGGGCGCAGCCTCGCGGGGCCGATCGGCCACACTCTCGGAAAAAGCTGTATGCGGCCCGCCTACGATCGCCCCCCTCCGCTGAAATCCCTCGACACGCCACAGCAGACCCCAGCACGCCATTCCGCCATTCTGCCGCCGCCGGCCAGGGGGGTCAACCGCGAGGGTCGTCGGAGCGGGACGAGCGCCCGCGAACCGCGGGCGGCGGTTCACCACCCCCCCGCGGAGGGTACGTCCGCGGGGACCGGAAGGCTGCACCGCGAGTTCGCAGGGGGGTGTTGCCTTGTACCGAGAGGTGGGGTTTCCGAGCGAGGGACAGCGGGTGGCAGGCACTCTGATGCTCCCTGACTGGGGTCGCGCACGCCGATGCGCCGCGGTCGTCCTGTGCCCGGACGTGGCGCTCGTCCAGAGTGTCGGCTTGCCCGCCGTCGCCCGGCGGCTGGCCGAGGCCGGGTACGCCAGCGTTTCCATGGACTACCGCTGGTGGGGCCGCAGCGGTGGAGAACCGCGCGGGTCGATCCTGCCCGAGGCGCAGGCGGAAGACGTGCAGTCGGCCGTGACCTGGCTGAGCCAGCAGGCCGAGGTCGACCCCGAGCGCATCGGCCTGTGGGGCGCCGGTCTGGGCGCCGGGGTCGCGTTGCAGGTCGCCGCGCTGGATGCGCGCGTACGCCTGGCCATCGCCGTCTGTCCCGTCGGGGATGGCGCGCGCTGGCTGTCGGGAACCCGCCGCGCGGACGCCTGGCGCCGCTGGCGCGCCTGCCTCATCCAGGAGCGGTTGAATCTGGCGCGCACCGGGGTCCCCGAGCGCGTCGCGGCGCTCGGGGACGACGAGCGGGCCCTGATCCCCGCCTCGGCCAACTATCTGGCCTGGATGGAGTCGCTGGCCGCCGAGGTGGTTCAGCGCCACGTGCCTGTCCGCTCGGGAGAGGCACTCCTGCGCTTCCGCCCCGAGCGAATGCTGGACCTGTTGGAGGACCGCGTGGTCCGCATCGTCGGCTCCCCCGACGACACCCTCTTCCCCCTCGCGGAGGCCATCCACTGTGCTCGGGCGGCGGGTCCGGCGGGCGCCCTCGCCGTGCTGCCGCGCGGCTGGATGACAGACCACCAGGATGTGTGGGAGGGAGGCGCGGCCGACTGGATCTGGGATCGCAGCGTGCGCTGGCTTGAGGACTGCTTCGGTTCCGAGGAACGGGTAGCGCGCGAGGCCGCGGCCGCCACCGACCCGTCCGTCTCGCCGCAGGCGCCGGTTGGGGTCGGCGCGATGGAAGAGGAGGCGGTGCGTGCCGCCGAACGGTCGGCCGACAGCGAGGCTGGCAGGGAAGCGCACGCCGAGGAACCACCCGCCACGGCCCCACAGGTGGAAGAGCCCGCCAAATCCGGGGCCGTTGCGTCGTCTGAGGCCGCCGGCGGGGCCGAGTCGGCCGGCGCCGAACCGGACGCGGCCGTGATCGTCTCCGCGGAGGGTGCCACCGTGGCGGATCTCCAGGAGATGGCCGGTCCGGAGGTGGCCGTCGCCGGCGAGACGGCCGTCGACGCCTCGGAAGTCCAGGCCCCCCTTGGGGAGCCCGCCGTCGACGGGGCGGAGGGCTGCGCCATCCAAGCGAGCCCAGACGCCTCCGGGCCGGACGAGGGATCGTCGACAGACGCCGCGGCCGAAGAGCCCCGCATGTCGGTGGAGGCTGTCCCAGAGACGAGCACCGAGTCCGCGGAGGCCGCGACGCCATTCATGGACGACGGCTCGGACCTCCCCGCGGCCGAGGCCGAGTCGGCCGCGGCCACCGAACCCGCAGAGGTCCCCGTCACCGTGATCGCCGAATCCGGCGCTCCCGTGGAAGCCAACGGGCAGGCCGGTACCCCCGAACCCGAGGCCGCCACCGCACCGACCGCGGCCCCCGCCGCCGCCGAGGAGGCTGCCGCTCCCGCTGAGCCGGCCCGGGGCGCCGGCGCGACCGAGCCGGCCGCCGCCGCCGAACCCGGCGACATCCCCGCGACCGCACAAGCTCCGGCGGAAAGCGACGAGCCGGCCAGTACCCCCGAATCCGACAACGCTGCCGCACCGACCGCCGCCCTCGCCGC
>JAJZWQ010000192.1 GCA_021846605.1 Bacillota bacterium
CGGCCTCCAGGTGACCGATGAGGAGCTTGCCCTCGTCCAGCTCGAGCCGCACGAGTTCCATCCCCTGTGGAACTACCGGATCCGGCCTCACGTCCCGCCTGAGATTTAATATTTTCCGGCTCCTTAGAGGTCCCTCCCCGGGAGTGCGACATCGCCTCGGCCAGCTAGCCCTGCCGCATGGCGTCGGCCAACAGGCGCGCCACCTCCGGCCGGCTGTACTCGGGCGGCGGAATCTCACCCCGGCGCAGCATCTCACGGACGGCCGTGCCGGACAGGTTCACGTGGTCGGTCTCTGGGTGCGGGCAGGTCTTGATGGTGGCCATGCCGCCACAACGCTTGCAGTAGAAGGCGTTCTCAAAGGCAAGCGGGGTGACGCCGATCTCGGCAGCGTGCTGCTGGACCAGCCGCTGCGCGTCAAACGGCCCGTAGAAGCCGCCCACGCCGGCATGGTCGCGTCCCACGATGAAGTGCGTGCACCCGTAGTTCTTACGGCAGATGGCGTGGAAGACCGCCTCCCGCGGTCCGGCGTAGCGCATGGCCGCCGGAAACGCCGAGAGCAGGACGCGGTCGTGCGGGTAGTAGTGCTCGAACAGCACCTCATAGGAACGGATCCGGGTCGCCACGGGCACGTCGTCCGACTTGGTCTGGCCGACCAGCGGGTGCAGGAGCAGTCCGTCTACGACCTCAAGGGCGCACTTTTGAATGTACTCGTGCGCGCGGTGCACCGGGTTGCGCGTCTGAAAGCCGGCGACCGTACGCCAGCCACGGGCCGCAAACGCCGCCCGGGTCTCCCGCGGCGAAAGGTGATAGGCGGGAAAGGCCGGGTCCGGAAGCCGAAAGATGCTCACCGGCCCGCTGACGGCCGCGCGGGGCTGCGCCAGGGTGGTCGCGACCCCCGGGTGGGTGGGATCGGTCGTTCCATAGACGGCCTCCGCCTCGTGGGTCAGGTCGCGCTGGAACACTTCCTGCACGGTGAGCAGCGCCAGCAGTGCACCGTCGGGAGCCTGCAGCGCCACCTCCTGGCCATCCCGCAACCCCTTGGCCACCACGGGATCCACCGGCAAGACGATGGGTAAGGGCCAGATCAGGCCCCGGTACTCCGGCCCGAGATGCATGCTTTCCAGTACGGCGAGGTAGTCGGTGCGGCCCAGGAATCCCGTCAGGGGGCTCATGGCGCCCGTCGCGATCATCTCCAGGTCGGAGACGGCGCGGGCGTCCAAGGGGAGCGTGGTCAGTTCGAGGGCGCGCCCGAGGGCGTTCTCCGCGTCCTCTGCGGTCAAGCGGCGATCCACGAGGGAGCCGCCATGCGGGCGGCTGGGTCCCTCCATCGGTTCAGCGGGGGTCTGGCCGGCCGTGCGCTGGGCGGCGGACGCTCGGGGATGAGTCGGCAATTCGATCCCTCCCTGGGTCTGCGGTGGACCCGTGCTTGCGAAAGCCTCACTGGTGCAGGCCGCATTCGGTCTTGCCCTGCCCCGCCCAACGCCCGGCCCGCGGGTCCTCTCCGGACCGGACGGCGCGGGTGCAGGGCCAGCAGCCGATGCTGGGAAAGCCCTGATCATGCAGCGGGTTGTACGGCACGTCATGCGCGTGCACGTACGCCCACACGTCCGCGATCTTCCACGCGGCCAACGGATTCGCCTTGGCCAGCCCGAACTTGCTGTCCCAGGCCACAAACGGCGCGTTCGCCCGGGTGGCCGCCTGCTCGCGGCGCACTCCGGTCACCCACGCGCGCCGGCCGGCCAACGCCCGGCGCAGCGGGTGCACCTTGCGCAACTGGCAGCAGAGGTCCGGTTCCCGTTGCCACAGCGCCGGCCCATACGTTTCCGCCTGGGCCTCCACGTCCAGTTGGGGGAGCACGCGGATCGGACGGATCCCGTAGCGGGCGATCAAGCATTCAAGTGTCGCGTACGTCTCGGGGAAAAGCAACTGCGTGTCCAGGTAGAAAACCCCGATCTCCGGTGCGACGCGGGTGATCATGTCCACGAGGACACAGTCCTCGACGCCAAAGGAGCAGGCCAACACGACCTCGGGGGCGTAGCGCTTGGCGATCCAGACGAGGATGTCCTCGGCGGGGCCGCCCCGCCGGGCAAACGCCTCATCCTGGGCGGCCAGCTCCGCCTGCTCCCACTCCGCCGCCTGCTCGCCAGCGGTGGCCGGACTCCCCAACGCCTCCATCCGGTTCGAGATTTCACCGGACACCTCTCCACGCATGTCTCAATGACCCCTTCCCGCCGCCCGCCCCCGGGGGCTGGCGCGACAGCGGTCCACGGTATGTGCAGGGGTCGGCATTGGCGATGGGCGGGCGGCAATCTCCACACTGCCTCCTGGAAACGAGGAGAAACCGGATCCACCCCCCGGAGCCGCGATCGAGCGGCCTGGTCCACCCGGGTTCAGGCGGCAGGGACGGGGGCACGGGTGGCGTAGCGCCACGAAGGTCCGGATCGCCCGCGTCGGCCGCAAGGAGGAACCGGGATGGAGCCAACCCTGCTCGGTCGCAGTTGGGCGTTGCCCGACGCCCCACCAGACGCATGGCTCGCCGCCACGGAGCCGAAGCTGCCGGCGCCCCTGCGCGCCCTGCTCTGGGTGCGCGGCTTCCGCACCCCAGATGCCATCGCGGGGCTCCTCTCCCCGATCCTTCCGTCCGCCGCGGATCTGCCCGACCTGGACGGCGCCGTGCGGCGGCTGCTCTTGGCGCGCGCGCGCGGCGAGGCTGTGCTGATCGCTGGAGACTACGACGCCGACGGCGTCTGTGCGACGGCACTTGCGGCCGAGGGGCTGGGTGCGCTGGGCCTGCGCGTCGCCGTGCACCTGCCGCACCGCGAGGACGGGTTCGGCCTGCAGGCGGATGTGGTCTGCGCCCGACTGAGGTCGGAGGGGGCCACCGTCGTGCTCGCCGTCGACAACGGGTCCACGGCGCACGCGGCCATCGCCACAATCGCCGCCACCGGCGCGGACGTGATCGTCGCCGACCATCATCAGTTGGACCGCGACTTGCCGCCGGCCTTGGCGGTGCTCAATCCACTGCGCGACCCCGACGGCCCGTTCGTCCCCCTGACGGGCGTCGGGGTGACCTGGTGCCTGATCCAGGCCCTGGGGAGGGCGGTAGGCCTAGAGCCTCCGGCCAGCCTGGACCTGGTCGCAGTCGGGACCATCGCGGACGTGGGCCCGCTGGTCGGCGTCAACCGTGCCCTGGTGCAGCGCGGCCTCGCCCTTCTGGCCCACCGCGCCCGGCCGGGATTGGCCGCCCTGCAAGACCTCCTCCACGTGCCGCCCGGCCGCCCCCCCGCCACGCGGGATATCTCGCACGGGCTCGCGCCCCGGCTGAACGCGCCGGGCCGCCTCGGCGACCCCGGGCCGGCGCTGGAACTGCTGCTGGCGCCCGACCCGGCGAGCGCCGCGGCCGCCCTGGATCGGGTGGAGGCGGCCAACACGGAGCGGCGGGAGGCGGCGTTTGCCGTCCTGGCGGCCGCCGAACAGGCGGCGGCCGGCCACGAGGCCGGGCCCCTGGTGCTGGCCGATCCCCAATGGCCGGCGGGCCTCGTCGGACCGGCGGCCGCCGCCCTGAGCGACCGCCTCGGCGTCCCCGTCCTGCTGGCCAACCGCGACGTCACCGGCCTCTGCCGGGGGTCAGGGCGGGCCCCGGAGGGTTGGGACCTGGGCGGGGCCCTGCGGCAGTGCGCCCACCTGCTCGTGCGGGGCGGCGGCCACGCGCGCGCCGCGGGCTTCGAGGTGCAGGCGGGGGATCTGGAGGCGCTGCGAGCCGCCTTGGCCGAGACCGGACCGCGGGAGGTGGCCGGACGCACCTGGGTGCTGGACGGCGTCCTCGACCCGGCAGAGGTCCGACTGGCTCTGGCCGTGGCCGCCGAGGCCCTCGAGCCGTTCGGGGAAGGCAATCCGGAACCGCACTTCCTGTTGCGCGGCGTATGGCTCGAGGATCTGCGGCGCATGGGCCAGGACGGACGGCACCTGAGGGGCGGCATGCGGCTGCCGGGGGCCAGGGGGACACATGCCACCGTGGGGTTCGGCCTGGGCGACTGGCTTGAGGGACTGGTGGCCGGTGGGCCGTGGGACGTGGTGGTCCGGCCCGAGGTGAACCGCTTTCGGGGTCCGGAATCCCTGGAACTCTGCCTGGTGGACGCGGCGCCCACCGCCGGGGACTGGCGTGCCTTTGTGGAGGCGGCCCGCGGCGGACTGGCCCGCCGCCACCCGGACCGGGACACGCTCGCGCAGGCGTACCGCCGACTGGGCGAACTGGCCCGGCGGGGCCCCCTGCCGCCCGAGGCGGTCCTGGTAGCGCACCTGACGCCCGCCTGCCTGCCGGGCGAAGAGGCGGCGCGCGCCGCCCTCAAGATCCTGCGTGAACTCACCCTGCTGAACGACTCCGGCTTGCCGCCCCATACCGGAGGCGGCAAGGTCGCGCTGACGGGCAGCGCCCGCTTCCGGCTGGGCGATGCCGCGCGGCACTCCCTGGCCCGCCTGGAGCGGGCGGCCGGCCTGTCCGGGACATCCTGACCCATACCCGCGGAGGGGGAAGCCGCATGCGGGCAAGCCTTTTGTGCATCGACTTCGACGACACGCTCGTGGTGAACCAGGCGCACTTCCTGGCGGCGGGCCGGCAACTGGCCGACCTGTGCGCGCGCGAACTGGGAGCGGACCCGGCGGCGGTGGCCGCCACCTTTGCCGCGACCGACGGCGCGCTGCGCGCGCACGGGCGTCACCGCCATCGCTTCCTGCTCTCCGTGCTGGGCACGTTCTGCCGCGTCGCGGCTGTGGAGTCCGTCCCGCTGGCCCTGCTGCCGGCGCTGGCCGAGATCGCCGCCCTCCCCTACGACGCGCCGCCGTCGCCCGAACCGGGGGTGCCGGCCGCCCTGGCGCAACTGCGGCGACACCACCCGGGCCAGATGTGGCTGGTGACCGCCGGAGATGGCGTGGTGCAGGAGGGGCGCGTGCACCGGTCCGGCCTGGCCAGGTACTTCGATGCGGTGCACATCGTGCCCGAGAAGACGTCCAGCCTTTTCCGCCAGCTCGGGCGGGGACACCAGGAGCCCTGGATGGTGGGTGCCCTGCACTTTTGTGGGGCGTGACTGGAAGGATTAACTAGAAAGTAACAGCAAGTGGAACCAGGATATGGCATTCAGATGAAGAACGCCCCTCCCTTGGCCGGTCTCCCTGATACCAACCCGGCCAAGGAGAGGGACGCGTGAACAGTCTATCGGCTCCTACGAGAGTCGGCAATGAAGAGGCGGCAACCGCACGGCGCGAGGCGATCGTGGCTGAGGTCGCACAGATGGTGC
>JAJZWQ010000193.1 GCA_021846605.1 Bacillota bacterium
GCGCAGAACATCAAGGATGCGGGGCTCGCGGAACTGGCCGCCGGGCTGGCGGCGTCTGCCTGTGGAGGGGACGTAAGCCTACCCGGAAACGGGTGGGCGGACCCCGGCGAAGCAGGAAGCCCCGGTGGGCGATCACCGGGAATCCCCCGGCTTTAGCCGTGGGGAGGAGGTCAACCAGTGGCTCGAGGCCGCCCGGGGGAGTTCCGCACGCGAGGCCGGACTGGTCCTTTTGCCGATGAACGCGCTCTCCGCGGTCATCAGCGCCGTGCGGCCTCGCAGTTCCAACCGGCCCAGCCCCGCGGCCCCCTGCCGTTCCGCCCCGGCCCGCGCTACGCGCCCGCCGGCCGCGTCCGGAACCGGGAAGGGGCCGCGCGCGCTGGTCAGTCCACGGGTCAGTCCGAGAGGACCGCGCACCCGCGGAAGGGCATGTGGTCGCCCGCCCGGTAACGGGGCCGGGGCGCATAGGTGTTGATGCCAGGGACGGGGCGCCCGCGCAGCAGGAAGGCGCACGGCCACTCCGGGACGGTGATCCGGGTCGTCGTCGGAATGTAGCGGATCGTGAGGCCGCAGCGGCGCAGGTCGGAGTGGTTGGCCTCCGATCCGTGGACGACGTTGGGGTGGTGCACCTCGACACCGCCGGCCGGCAGGATGCAGTCGACCGCGCGGCCCTCCTCCACCAGGGCGTCGTCCATGGCGGAGCCCAGGACGTTGGCGACATCCTGCCGGGCCTGCATCTTCTGCAACTGCATGTGCTGGGTGCCAGGGATCACGCGCAGGCAGCCGTTCTCCCGGACCGAGTCATCGACGGCCAGCCACAGCGTGACCACCTGCATGGGGTCCAGCGGCCAGTAGCTCCCGTCCTGGTGCCAGAGCACCGGCTGGCCGTCGCGCGGGGGCTTGCAGATGTAGTGCGAGGCGAACAGGGCGATATCCGGACCGATGAAGACCTCCGCGATGTCCAGCAGGCGGTCGTCGCTCACCAGGCGCACCCAGAAGGGGTCGTCGGCCATGAGCGTGTGACCGAGTTGCTCGGGGCGGAGATCCGGATGCCGCTTCTGCAGCCACTCGACGTGCGCCTGCGCCTCGGCCACCAGACCCGCGTCCAACACATGCGGGAAGAGCATGTATCCCTCTTTGTCGTACTGGCGGCGGATCTCCGCGCGTTCCTCTGCGGTCGGCATGTTCCGACACCCCTTCCCTGCCGCGAGCTTCGCTGGCCGCGGACACGGCTCCTCTATGCGCCGGGGAGGGCCGCGCGCACCGCGGCCCCCGCCTGGCGAACGGCCGGGGTGGGGTCGTTCTCGTCGGCCTCGTACTCCAGGACGAAGGGCGACGCCATGCCGGCCTCCTCCAGGGCGCGCAGGGTGGCCGGCAGGTCCAGACGACCGGTTCCCGGCAGGACCTCGGTGTCCGCATCCACGAAGTCCTTCAGGTGCACGGCGTGGACCCGGGGGCGCAACTGGCCGATGACGGCGACCGGCTCCTCCCCGGAGCGGAGGAAGTGACCGGTGTCGACGCAGGCGCCCAGCACCGGCGGGTTGTGCGCGAGCACCGCGGCCACGCTGGCGGCCGTGCTGTAGTGATGGCCGGGCCCGTGGTTGTGGATGCCCAGTTTGATCCCCAGTTGCTCGGCCAGGGCGCAGGCCTCCGCCTGCACCGACCGTTCGTTCGGCGCGACGTCGACGCTCAGGTAGTCGCACCCCAGCCGCCGGGCCAGGCGCAGCTGCCCCGGGGTGTTCGGGCCCAGGCGCACCACCCCGTAACCGCAGATGCGCAGTCCCCGCGCGGCGACCTCCTCCAGCAGGCGCTCGGCCTCGGCGTCGGGCGCCTCCGGGCGCAGGTGTCCGGGCCAGAGCTCGATCGCCTCCAAACCGGCCGCCCTGACCTCGTCGAGCATCTTCAGCACCGGGAAGTGGCGGTACGTGTAACTCTGCACCCCGACGGTCCGCGCCATCTGCCATCCCTCCACGTCTTCCGCGTCGCGCGGGGGCCTGCCGCGCCCCGGCCCCGTTTCCCCGCCGCGGGTCGCCTGCACCGGCCCGCGCGCGGACGGGGTCACCCTGCTGGGTGGATTCGGCGGAGCGGGCGCAGTTGCTGCCGGCCCGGGCAGGTGCGCACATCCTGCAGGGTGGGGAGCGGGCGTTCCCGGGCAGGGAATGCGGCCTGGCAACCGAAACAACGACACTCCCAGGGGGTGTTGCGTTGGATCGGGCTGGGGGACTCGGCCGCAGGGATTTGCTGAAGGCGGCCGGGTTGCTTCCTGTCCTGGGGGCGCTACCCCTCCTGTCGGGCTGTGCCGTCCCAGGCGCCAGCCAATCGGGCAGACAGGCCCAGGGCTGGCTGCCCGCCCCGGCGGCCATGCCGGGCACGCTGCTGGTGGTCGACCTCAACGGGGTTTCCCTCGAGACCCAGGTGACCCTGTCCATCATGGAGGGCGTCGTCAACTCCCGGCTGCGGCACGGCGGCGAGGGGCTGTACCTGCTGCTGCCGTCCAACTACGTGGGGGGCGTCGCCTTCCAGGGGTCGGACCAGCGCTGGCTGGACGTCTACGCCAAGGCCTACGGCATCCGCTACCACAGCGGCACGCCGACGGACGCCGTCGCCCTGGCCAAGGCCAGCGGCATCACCGAGTACGTGATCTGGGATCCCACCGTCCCGGCCACCATTAACGTGGCCAATACCCTGGCCTGGCTCGACGGGACCCTGGCCGTGTCCCCGCAGGATGCCGGGTCGGCCCTGCAGGGCCCCGCCGGGCTCCTGGCCGGCGGACTGGCCCTGGCCCAGCGCGGCTTCAAACAGGCGCTGGACCTGCGTACGCAGGACTTCGCCAGCGCGGACGCCGCCTATGCCTGGGCCCTGGCCCGCCTGGGTAAGCAGGTACCCGACACGCTGGCGTTCGTCTCGGTGGGCGACCTGCCCGGCGACCCCACGGAGGACGTGATCCGCTGGACGCCCCGCGACTACGCGGTGGTGGCGCGCGCCTTCGCCTGGATCGGCGAGTTGGGCCCCAACCCGGTGGCGCCGGGGGTCCTGACCGACCTGTTCAAACTGGTCTCCCCCCGTAAGTCCACGGTGTTCGGCTGGACCAACAACGAGTCGGTGCAGACCATCCTCTGCAGCCAGAACGGCGTGGCCTTCGTGGGTGCCGACACCCCGGGGCTCTCGGCGGAGAACCTGAGCGTGCACAGCGCCATCCGCGGCAGTGTGCGCCAGAAGCAGCTGGCGGCCGCCCCCGCCCTGGCCGCCGACGGGGTGTATGCGGCGATCGTCATCACCGACGGCGACAACATCTCCGTGCTGATCGACTTCCATGAGGGGCGCTGGCTGGACCCCAATCGGGGCAAGGTCCCGGTCGGCTGGTCCATGCAGGGGATGGCACCGAGCTGGACGTCGGGGATCGCGCGCCACTACTTCGATACCGCCACGGCCAACGACGAATTTGTGGCCTGGCTGCCATTCGGCTATCCAGACCTGGCCTCGTTTGTGGGGCACCCCAACTGGCCCGCCTACACGGCGTCGGTGCGCGCGGCCATGCACGATGCCCGCCTGGCTGTCGGACAGTCGCTGCCCCACACGGGCGGGATCCTGACCGCCGAGACGTCGGGGCTGTCGGAGATTCTGCACGGGACCGATGCGCCCGATGGGTTCCTGCTCGGATACACCAGCATCTCGGGGTATCCCGCGGGGCAGGCGCTGTGGATCAACAGCCGGCCCGTCTTTCCGATGGGTGGCCTGGGTGGGCAGGGCAGCACGCAGGTCGAGCAGGCCATCAGCGCCATCCAGGGGGCGGTGCAGGCCGTGTCCCATCGGCCGCTGTTCGTCGTGGTCGGGCTGCAGAACGGCACCACGTACACCGACGCCATGGATGTCGCCCAGGCGAAGTACAGCGAGGCGGTGCGCTTTGTCCTGCCGGGCCAACTGGTGGACATGGCCCGGCAGGCGTGGAAGGCGGGGATGGACCGCGCCGCGCCGCTCGGCAGCCCGGCGACATACGGCGCGCTCGATACGTACTACCTGCTGTCCGCCGGCGACAGCGGGAGGACCTCGTCGCCGGGGACCTACCAGCGGGACAAATTCGTGGCGGAGTTGCGCCAGGCCACCGACGGCGGGCAGTGGCAGTATGCATTCAACGTGGAGGGCTGCCACCAGGTCAGCGCCGAGATCGTGGTCACGGGCGCGGGCACCGTGGAGGCCAGCAAGGACGGAACGACGTGGCTCCCCGTGGGGACCGTGACGCAGTCCTGGGGGACGTTCAGCGTCCTCACGGCGGATCTCTCCAGCCTGCTGCCGACGACGCAGGTCTACCTGCGCTTTCAGGCGGCGGCGCAGGCCATGTTCGCGGCGCTGGACATCAACCTGTGGTACAACCGCCTGCTGGCGGGGGCGCGGCTGCCCGCGGCGACCCGCACGGCCACGTCGGCGGAACTGAACATGCAGGTGCCGACCGCCAATGCGCAGTCGGTATCGGTGGTGCTGGGCGGCTCGACCGCTTCGCTGAACCTGTCGCAGGTCGGCGCCCACGTGGGGGACAGCAACTTCCACACGGCCACGGTGGGCGGGAAGACCGCGGAGGTGTTCGACCAGAACCGGACATCGGCCGCATCGCACGTGTCGTACCTCTACTTCACGGCGGACGTGCCCGGCTGGGTGTTCCCGCAGACCCTCTACCTCAGCGTCGAGTACTACGACCAGCCCGCCAGCGGCCTCCTGCACGTCTCGTACAACTCCACGGCGACGGGCCTCTCCGGTGCCTACGCTTCGGGCGGCAGTCCCCTGAGCCTGGGGGGAACCGCGTCCTGGAAGACCAGCACCTGGACGCTGCCCGACGCTGATTTCACCGGACGTCAGAACAATGCCGCCGACTTCCGCATCACGGGCTCGCCGGGCGTGGCCGTGCACCGCCTGACGCTCTCCCGGACCCCGCCCGCCGGGGGGTAGCCCGGCTCATCAAATCTCCGCGCGGCCGTCTGATACCCTCGGATTCAGCCGTGGGCTGGGCCGCGCGCTCCCTCCCCTGGGGTAGATTGTGGTAAGATGGAGACGCACCTTGAAAATCGAATGTATGGCGTTGCGCCGAAGAATCCGTCGGCGCGTAAAACGTTCGCGGAACATGCGGGAGATAGGCGTTGTCCAAAGGCACCGGCTTGCCGGTAACAGTTTCGGACATAAGCGTCACCTCCCTTGCCAGCCTCGCTATACGTGGGACTGGCGGGCCGCTGTCAGACGGCCTATCGCAGCACGATCCGGTAGCTGCAAGCCCCCGGCTTTAGCCGTGGGGTCCTGAC
>JAJZWQ010000194.1 GCA_021846605.1 Bacillota bacterium
GCTGCTCGCGGCCGTCGGCACCGCCCTGGGGGCGGGGGATCCCGACGCCGTCGCGGACGCCGTCCGCCAGTTGGCGCGCCGGGCGTCGGGCGAGTCGGCGCCCGCGGCCGAGGCCCTAGTGCTGGCCAGCCGTGAGTCACACCGCCGAGAGATCATCCCGCTGCTGGTGGCCCTGCTCGGACACCGCTCAAAAGCGGTGTCCGCAGCGGCTGCGCTGGCGCTCAACGACCTCGGGGCCCCTGGACTCCGCTCGGCCTGGGAGGCCCTCGGCGAGCATGCCGAATTGCGCGCGGGCTGCGTGGCGTTCCTCACCGGACACCCCGATTGGCTCTTCGAACGCCTTCTGGACACGTTCGTCACGGCCGGGGCACCGTCGGTCGTCCGCTATCGCGACCTCTGGCAGCAGCCGGGGATCCAGCACCGGCTCACACTGCTGGAGGGCGGGTCCGACGCCGTCAACCGCCTGCGCGCCCACACGATCCGCGAGTTGCTCAGCGGCAACGGCAACCGGGTCGCCTGATCCAATCTCCTGCGAGTGCGCGGAAGGTGACGCGTGTGCTCCGTTTCCGCTGGACGTCCCACCGCGCCGCCTTGGCGCTCGCCCTGTTGGTATCCGCATGCCTGGCGGGCCCGACGGCGGGCGCCGCCTCGGCGGCGGCGGGCGTCACCCCGGCCCCGGGCAGCATCGTACGCAGTTCGCCCGCCGAGGTGCGGGTCACCCTCCCCGCCACGGCGCCCGCCGGCAGTGAGCTGCAGGTCCTGGATCCCGCCGGGGTCAATCGCGATGTGGGCGGAACCACGGTCCAGGGTGCGACGCTCACCGCCCAGCTCCCCGTGCTGGGCGCCGCCACATACACGGTCCTCTGGGAGGCCGGGAGTAACGCTGGCGCGTCCACCTTCACCGTCTGGAAGGGCGGCGCCCTACCGGCCCGGGCGGCGCGGGCCCAGCAGGGCGGCCCCGGCCCCCACCCCACCCCGCTCGTCGAAGGCCTGCTCCTCGGCCTGGGTCTGGCCGAGTCCGCGGTCGCGATTGGAGGCCTGCCGTATGGCCGCAGGCGCAGCCTGGGCGCCCAGCGCGCCGCCGGGCTTCTCCTGGCTGGCGCCGCCACCGGAGCCGCCCTGCTGCATACCGCTGCGGTCGCCGGCGGCCTGGACAAGGGCCAATTGACCTGGGCGGTGCTCATCAGCGGGATCCCCCTGGCGGCACTGGCGGCCGCGAGCCTGGGTCTGTTGGGCGCGATTTGTGCCCGGGCACCTGCGCTCTCCGGCGGGCTTTCCGCAGCGGCCGCGGTCGCCCTTTTGGCGGCGATCCCCGCGGCGCGCGCGGGCGGCGTGCCGACCATCGCCGCCGCCCTGACGTCGTTTCTTGGATGGGCGATGTTCGCCGGGGCGTGGCCCCACGCCTGGAGAGCCTCCAACGAGCCCGCCCCGGCGATCCGCTGGCTGGGGCTGGCGCTGGCCGTGGCCGCCGGGATCCCGCTCTGGCTCCTGTGGCGGCCGCTGGCGGGGTGGACGGCGGGCATGGCGGGCGCTGGCGCCGCGGTGGCGCTGTTCGCTGGACGGCCTGGGCGGCGGCACGGGGTGGGACCGCTCCTGGCCACCGTCATCGGGATCGTCCCGCTGGTCCTGCTGGCACCGGCCCTGGGGGGGCCGGTGCCCGGGGCGGGCCGGCCGCGCCTGGTGCCGACCACCGCGGTCCCGCGGCAGGGCGGCGCCGCCGATGTCCACCTGCTCCTGGCCGATCCCACCCCTGGCACCCATGTCCTGGGGGTGGACGCCCCCGGCTCGCACGGGGCGGGGCTCACCGTGCACCTGCAGTCCCTCGAGTACCCGCAACTACAGGCCAACGCGCGGCTGGTGCGGATCAGGCCAGGCGTCTACGCGACGCAGACGGGCGCGCTCAGCGTCCCCGGACCATGGACCGCCGCGGTCGCCGGGGCGACGTTCGCGTTCACCCTGAACCGGCCACCGCTGCCGGAGACGTGCCCGCAGGGGTTCACCGCGCTGGCGACGGCCGAGGCGACGCTGTCCGGTCCGGTGCGGGCGCTCACCACCGCGGCCGACGACGGCAACGTGGCCCTGGCGGCCACCGCGACCGAAATCTTCTCCACCAGTGACGGCGGCCGGCAGTGGCTCCCCGGGGGCAAGCTGGCCGGGGTGACGGCGATCGCCCTGGGACAGCACGGGGAGTGGTTCGCGGCCACACCCAACGGGGTGGAGCGCAGCCGCGACGGCGGACGGCAGTGGGTGGCCACGGCCGTCCACAGCCAGGCCAGCGCCCTGGACGTCCCGCTCTATCCGGCCGGACTGGGCATCTGGGCGCTGGCCGCCGGGCGGGTGTATCACCGGCTGTTCCGCGTGCTCTTCGACGCCCCGCGCCCCGGCTGGGTTGTGGTGGGTTCGGCGCCCAGTGGGGTGACCGCCATGGTGGCCTTCCCAGGCACGTCGGACACGTATGGCGGCACGGGCCTGCTGGTCGCCGGGGCGCAGGGGCTGAGCTGGAGCGCGGACGGGGGGCAGCGGTGGGTCACGGTCAGCGATCCCCCCGGGCCGGTGACGAGCCTGGCGGCCGGTCCCTCCGGCGTGTGGGCCGGCGGGCCGACCGGCGTCTCCTTCGCCCCCTCCCCGACCGGCCCCTGGAAGGCCGTGCAGGTCGGCATCGGGACGGACGGGGCCACGGTGGCGGTGGCCGCCAACGGGACGGTGGTCGTCGACCTGCAGAACCAGGGCTTGTTCGTCCGGCTGCCGGGCCACCTGACCTGGCGGCGGATCGGCTGCTGGCCACACGCCCTGACGGCTATCGCCGGCACCTACCACCCCGGCGGCCCCCCTCAGGACACGTCGGTCAGCGCCTTGGCCTACTGGGGCGACCGGGAGGGAGACATCGTCGCCCTGCTCCCGGCCGCCAGCGCGCAGGGCTGAATCGCCCGGCACCTCTGACCGGGGTGTGGCCGCGTGCGGCCGGATTCGGCAAAATAGAACGACCGCCCTGACCGGGTCCGAGGGTTCGGGCCGTGCCGAACATGCGCGTGTCGCTCCGGGGGCAAACCCGGGGCCGAAGGGGCCGGTGAAGGCATGGACATCTGGCGCCTCATGATCGGGCGCCCGCTCAAGCGGAGCGAGGCCGCCCGTGAGGAGATCACCGCTCCCGAGGGCCTGGCGGCGCTCTCCCTGGACGCACTGACCTCCGTGGCCTACGGCCCGCAGGCCGTGATCCTGGTGCTGCTCGCCGCCGGAACCGGCGCCCTGCGTCTGTTGCTCCCGATCACCGTGGCCATCGTCGGCCTCCTGGCGATCCTCGTCCTCTCCTACACCCAGGTCATCGACGCCTATCCCGGCGGGGGCGGCGCCTATGCCGTGTCCAAGAGGAACCTGGGCCTGGGCTGGAGCCGGCTGGCCGCGGCGTCCCTAATCATCGACTACGTGCTCACGGTGGCGGTCTCGGTCGCCGCCGGGGTCGCCTCGCTGACATCCGCCTTCCCGGCGCTACTCCCCGAGACCGTGCCGCTCTGCCTTGCCGTGCTCGCCCTGATCACCATCCTGAACCTGCGGGGCGTCGGCGAAAGCGCCCGCGCGTTCCTCCTCCCTACCTTCGTGTTCATCGTCGGCCTGCTGCTCATCATCCTGCTCGGCCTGCTCCACGCCGCGGGGGCTCACCCGGCGGTGCTCCACCCAGCGGTGGCGCCCCTGGAGCAAGCCGTCGGCGTCCTGCTCATCCTCAAGGCCTTTTCGGCCGGATGCAGCGCCCTAACCGGCGTTGAGGCCATCGCCAATGGCGTGCCGATCTTCCAGGAGCCGCGGGCCGCGCGGGCCAAGCGCACCGAGGTCATGCTCGGGCTCGTCCTCGGCCTGATGCTGCTGGGCCTGGCCGTCCTGGCCCGGCACTTCGCCGTCATCCCGACCCTGGGGGCCACCGCCCTCAGCCAGATCATGATCCATGCGGTCGGGCGCGGCTGGCTCTACTACACCGTGGCCATGGCGGTGACGGTCACGCTGGGCCTGGCCGCCAACACGTCGTTCGGTGGCCTCCCGGTGCTGGCCAGCCTGCTGGCCCGGGACCACTACCTCCCCCACGTCTTCGCCATCCGCGGCGACCGCCTGGTGTTCCAGTACGGGATCTGGGCCCTGGCGGCCCTCGCCGGCCTCCTGCTGGTGGCCGTCCGCGGCAACACCGACGCCATGATCCCGATGTACGCCATCGGCGTGTTCACCGGGTTCACCCTGTCCCAGGCGGGATTGGTGGTGCACTGGTGGCGGCAACGCCCGCCGCGCTGGCTGCTGCGCGCGGGGGTGAACGGCCTGGGATCGGTGGTCACCGGCCTGGCTACCCTCGTGTTTCTGGCGACCAAGTTCACCGAGGGCGCATGGGTGGTCGTCCTGGCCGTTCCGCTGTTCATCGTGCTCTTCAACCACATTCACCGCTATTACGCGCAACTGCGCGAGGACCTCGCCGTCGAGGGCCCGCCGCCCCACCCGGTGGCCGAGCGCACCCTGGTGATCGTCCCCGTGCGGGACATCACGCGCCTGACCACCGAGGCCATCTCCGCCGCCACATCGTTCGGGGACGAGGTCGTGGCCGTCACCGTGGAGTTCGCCGAACCGGGCGCCGACGCCGAGGTGGTGGCGCAGCGCACGCGGAGCATCGAGGAACGATGGGCCCAGTGGCAGCCGGGCGTCCGGCTGGTGACCCTCTCCTCGCAGTACCACTCGGTGGTGCGCCCCCTGCTGCGCTTCATCCGTTCCATCGATGGGCGCGCCCAACGGCGGGTCATGGTGCTGATCCCGGAACTTGTGCCGCGCACCTTCTGGGAACAGCTGCTGCACAACCAGCTGGGGCTCATCCTCGCGCTGCGCCTGCGCAACCAGGCGAACGTGGTCGTCGGCATGCTGCCCTACCACGTTCGGAGGGCGGGGGTGACCGCCCCCCCGGCCCCGGGGGACGCCGCAGCCACCCGCGAGCCCGCGCGCCCCTGACGGCGCCTCGGCGCATCGCCGACGGCGGCAGCGGACCTCACCAAGGGCCGGGCTGGAGCGGCCCCGGCCAAGGGGTAGCGCTCATCGCGCCGGGGGGCGGGACCGTGTACCGGTGACACCATCTTTAGGCCGAAGTTCCAGGACCGGAATCGGCGACAGCCTTGTGCCCGTAGAGGAAGACGCAATTCGCGGCCACATATGTAGACAAGAAGGAGCCCGTTGCGGCTGGACAAGCCCGCTCGGGGCTGATACGCTCTGCTCATGGCAAGACCACGGGGTTCGGTCTACGTCGCCGAG
>JAJZWQ010000022.1 GCA_021846605.1 Bacillota bacterium
GCAGCGGTACTTGTATGCCTCGCGCTCCATGCGTTGCAATCAGATACAACGCCAAGAGGCAATGGGTCGGCTTGTCCCCACGGCTGAAGCCGGGGGCTTGCTCCGCGTCTCTCTGGTCAAGGCAAGCGACCGGTGCGGGGGAGCCCTGAGGGGCCGGGGCGGGGGTCGCGGCAGGCACCACATGCCCCCAACCGGTTCCAGACCCACCCCCCGCCGGCCGTCATGCCCAGGACATCGGCGCATAGGAGTCGCCCGGGGGATGCATCGTGGTCCTGGTCCTGCGCTCCCGGCTCCTCCTTGGGCTGGCCGCCGGCCTGCTGGCCGTGGGCCTGATCGCCGCGGCGGGCGACGCCCTGGCGGCGCGGCCCCAGGCCCCGGTGCTCTGGCGGGTGGACACCGCGGCGCCCGAGGTCGCCCTGACCTTTGACGACGGACCCAACCCCACATACACGCCGCAGGTGCTGGAGACGCTCACCGCCAACGGCGCCGTCGCCACCTTCTTCGTGCTGGGGACGCAGGTCCAGCGCTACCCCGCCCTAGTGCGGGAGGAGGCCGCCACCGGCTCGCAGGTCTGTCCCCATGGATGGCAGCACGTGACGCTGCGCGGCCGTAGCGCGGCGTTCGTCCGGACGACGGTGATCCGCACCGCCAACTCCCTCTCGGCCCTGGGGGTGGCCCCCTGCCACCTCTTCCGCTTCCCGTACTTCGCCTCGGACGCGGCCAGCCGGCGGGCGGTCAGCGATCTGGGCTACCGCATCGTCGCCGCCGACATCGATACCCAGGACTGGCAGCGGCCGGGCGCCGGGAGCATGGCGCAACAGGTCCTGTCACAGCTGCGGGCCGGAGACATCATCCTGTTCCACGACGGGGGCGGCAACCGCAGCCAGACGGTCCGCGCCCTGCAGATGGTGCTGGCCGGCCTGGCCGCCAAGGGCCTCAAGCCGGTGACCGTGAGCGCCCTACTGGCCAGCGCCCAGCGGGCGCCGGCGGCCGGCGACGGCACCGGGGCCTCGCCGACGGCAGGATAGCCGCTGGCGCCCGCGAAGGCCCGGCAGGTCAACCACCCCACAGCTAAAGCCGGGGGCTGGCAGCTACCGGATCGTGCGGCGATCGGCCGGTTGACGACGGCCCGCCAGTCCCACGTATGGCGAGACTGGCCAGGTGGTTGGCTCCGATGTTCCTGGCCGCATTCAGGTCCGCAGGGAGGGAGCAGCCGCATTGCTGGCAGCGGAAGTCGCCCCGCCTCGGACGGTTGGCCTTCTCCCGGTGCCCACAACAGCTGCACTTCTGGCTGGTGTAGCGGGGGTCTACCGTGGCCACGGTCACACCCGCCAACGCCGCCTTGTAGCGCGAGAAGCCGAGCAGGCGCGAGAAGGACCACGCGTGCCGGCGCCGACGCTGCCGTTTGCGCCCCTTCAGGCGTGTGCGGATGTCGGTCAGGTCCTCGCCGCCCAGGTTTGTGCCGGGCTCCACGGACTGGACCAGGCGCTAGGCCAGCACGTGGTCGCAGTCCCGGCGGAAACGTTCCTGGCGGCCGAACACCGTGCGCCGGTGCCGCTTGGCCGACCGTGGGCCTTTCGCCTGAAGAGCACGGCGCCAGCGGAACGAACGGGCCTCGACTTCCCGCCCAGGGCGCTGGCCGAGGAAATGGGGCTGGAAAGTTACGGCGGAGCACACAACGCCGAGCTCAACACCGACCACCGCTCCTGTGGGGCGCACGTGCGGCTCCGGGGCTTGGACCACGACGTGCAGCCCAAGCGTACCCCCGCGGTCCACGCAGAGCTCGGACGAACGAGCCGGGAGATTGACGCGCGAGGCAGGGCAGAGTGGGATGCCCAGCGATACCCGCTGCCGATCAGCAACACTCGCCCGGAGGGCACAGCCTTCGGTAAGCTGGACCTTGGCCGAGCGAGCGTCGTCGCGGCTGGCGGTGCGAGGCGCATGTGGGCCGGACACCTTCCGGCCCTTGCGCCAGCGGGTACAGCAGGACGCAACGGCTTCAGTGGCTCTTACACGGCCGGAGCAGACCAGTTGCGCAGGCGGCGCTGCTCCCGCACGTTCATCTGTGTAGGTCTCGTGGTGGAGTTCCACTCCGTTGAGGCGCGGCATCTCCCAACCCACAGAGCAGACGTGGTTGAACACCGCGGTGTACTGCGCGCTGCTCTCACGCCGTATCGCCACGCTCGCCGCCAGCGCCTTCACGCGCCGCCGAAGAGTCAGGTTCAGGATCATATACTCCCAGCGCTAGCCGGTTCCCATAAGGGAGAGAACGCGCGGCCCGGCCCCCGGCTAATACCGGGGCTCTCAGACGGCCGCGCGGAGACTTGATGAGCGGAACGATGGCGGCCACCGGGAATCCGCCCGGCGCCTCCTGGACTCGCCTGCGAACCGCCTGCCTGGCGCTCTGGATCCTGGAGGGAGCATATTTCCTCCTCCTGGCCCCCGCCGGCCCCCTGCAGTCTGACGCCGCAAACTACTGGGTCGCCGGGCACCAGTTCCTGGCCGGCGCTCCCCTGACCACCATCTTCCCGCCCCTGTATCCCCTGATCTGCGCGCTCTTTCAGGCCACGCTCGGCCAGCGCGGCCTGCTCGCCGTGCAGACGCTGCTGGTGGCCGGCGTGGGGCTCTGGTTTCAGGGCTGGCTGGCGCGGCGCCATGGCGTGCGGCCGGCCGCCGTCTTCGTGGCCGGCATGGTCCTCTTCCCCGTGCTGTACGTTTATGCCCGCTTCGTCCTCACCGACGTCTGGCTGGCACTGGCCCTCCTGCTGTTCTCGGCGTGGACCGCCGACGCGCTCGACGGGCTCCGCGGCTTTGGGTGGGGCGCCGGCGCCCTGGTGGTCGCCACGGCGTTGCGACCGGAGGGTCTGGTGGTCGCGATCCTGGCCGCGGCCCTGGTCCTGCGGACCGGCCGGTCGCGCGGGGCACTGCAACTGCTGGCCCCGGTCCTTGTGGAGACGCTCCTCTGGGGGACATACAACCACCTGGTGCGCGGCCAGTGGGTGTTCACGGAAGAGGGGTTCTGGATCAACCTCTGGGCGGGCAACCAGCCCGGGGCCTACGGCGTGATGGTGGTCCCCGCGCAGGGGTTGGGGGCCGGAGTGTACCGGCACCTCGTGCTGGGCTGGATGGAGTCCCATCCGCTGGCCCTGGCGCGGCTGGTGGCCGAAAAGGCGTGGTACTTCTGGATGAGCGCGCCCCAGTTCATCCAGGTCCTGGCGGTCCAGGCGGGCATCGTTCCGCACCTCTGGCTGGACGTGTCGCGTGGGGCGCGCGACATACTGGACGCCGCGCTGGTCTGGGGCCTCTGGCGCCTGCGCGGCGCCTGGGCGGGGGTCTGGCCGCCGCTGGTGGCGATCGCCGCCCTCTGGGCGTTCACCCTGGTCTTCTTCGCCATGGGGCGCTTCTGGGTGGACCTGACGCCGCTGCTGCTGATGCTCGTGGCCTGTGCGGCGGCCCGGCCCGCCAGGGCGGGACCGCCGCGCAACGCCTGAGGGGCACAGAGCTCAGGCGGGCTTGTCGCCGTGCTTCTGCAGCGCGGAGCGGACCAGTTCCTTGGACTCGGACACCCCCGTCTCCAGCGCGCCGGAGACGGTCTTGACAGCCTCCTCGCTGATCCCGCGGGCGCCCTCCAGCACGCCGCGCACGGCCTGCTCGGCCGCCGCCGAGACGTCCCCCGAGACGTGCGCCGTGGCCGCGATGGTGCCGCGGACGACGCCGACCGCCGTCTGCCCCAAATCGCTGCCCACCTCGTTGGCCCCCTGGATGGCACCGCGCGCCGCCGCGCGGGCCGTGCCGCCGATATCCCCGCCGACGTCGTTGGCCGCGTGGATCACCCCACGCGTCGTGCTGCTCACCGCACCGGTCACGTCGGCACCCACCTGGGCGGCCGTCTGCACGGCCGTCCCCGCCACCTCGCCCGCCGAGCGGGTCAACTCCTCCGTGACGTCGGCCGCCCCGTGGATGGCCGTCACCAGCACCTTGCGCACCGCGTCGACCGCGGCGCTCCCCACCTCACCCGTCCCCGTCAGTGTGCCGATCAGCGCACCCTTGACCATGGCCCCAACGCTATGCTTGCTCTCCATCGTACCCCTCCCACCGTGGAGATTGGACTCCCCATCGGATGATCCCGTATGGAGTGTACGCCTAGTGGGGACCCCTGAACAGGACGCATAGGACGTTGATCCGAATTCCCGCGCCTTGGGGCACGGTCCCCGCAGAACGTGCGCGGCGCGCGGCCGGGGACCAGATCTCCCGCTCAGGCGCCCGCCGAACCCTCCCCGCGCAACTCCCACAGGATCCGCGCCAAGGCGGCGCCGCGGTCGGGCGCCTGGGTGACCGGCCGGCCGACGACCAGGAAGTCCGCGCCAGCACGGGCCACATCCGCTGGCGTCGCCGCCCGCGCCTGGTCCCCCGGCGCGCTTCCCTGGGGACGCACGCCAGGGGTGACGATCAGGAAGGCAGGCGAGGTCGCCGCCCGCACCAGCCCGACCTCGTGGGGCGAAGCCACCACGCCCGCGCAGCCGGCATCCGCGGCCACCTGGGCCAGGACCACCACCTGCTCGGCCAGGGGCAGGCGCGCGCCCATGGTCTGCAGGGTCGCGGCATCCAGGCTGGTCAGCACCGTAACCCCCAGGCAGCGGAAGGGGCGTGGGGCGGCGGACGCCGCCCCGACGGCCGCGCGCAGCATCTCCGGGCCGCCCGCGGCGTGGAGCGTCACACCCCAGATCTCCAGGTCCCCCAGCGCGGCGGCGGCGCGTTCCACGGTGTGGGGGATGTCGTGGAGCTTGAGGTCAAGCAGGACCGGACCAGCCTCCTGCTGCAGCCGGCGCACGCCCTCCGGGCCGAAGCGGCAGAAGAGCTCCAAGCCCACCTTGAAGCGGACGCCCGCCGGGCGCAGGACGCGGGCCACCCCCTCCGCCTCCTCGAGGTCGGCGAAGTCCAGCGCCACGAAGACCCGGTCCGGTGCCAGGCCCGCCACGGACTCACTCCTCCCCGTATTCCCCCAGGGCCCAGGCGCCCAGCGCCCCCGCCGGACGGCTCCGCTCGGCGCCGATGGCCTGGATCAGGGCCGCCAAGGTGTCCAGGGACGTCAGGCAGGGGACCCCGAGTTCGGCGGCGACCCGACGGACGCGGAAGCCGTCCCGTTCGGCCCGGCGCCCGCGGGTGAGCGTGTTGACCACCAACTGCACCCGGCCCCGGCGGATGTCGTCCAGACAGTTGGGCGACCCCTCGTCCAGCTTGAGGGAGAGGTCGGCCACGATTCCGGCCGTGGCCAACAGGGTCTGCGTGCCCCGCGTCGCCACCATGCCGATCCCCAGTTCGGCCAGCCGCACCAGCAGGGGCAGGGCCTCGGGTTTGTCGCGGTCGGCGATCATGATCAGCGCGCGGTCGCCCGCCCGCGGCAGCCCGGTGCCACACGCCGCGAACCCCTTGGCCAGGGCGGCATCCAGGGTCGGCCCCACCCCCATGACCTCGCCGGTAGACTTCATCTCCGGCCCCAGGGCGGTGTCCACGCCGTGCAGCTTGCTCCAGGAGAAGACCGGCATCTTCACGGCCACGTACCGGGGGTCGGGCGGGCGGTTCACCGGGCCGGCGTATCCCTGCGCGGCCAGGTCCCGGCCCAGGATCACGCCGGTGGCGATCCGCGTCAGCGGCACCCCCGTGACCTTCGTCAAAAAGGGCACCGTACGCGACGAGCGCGGGTTGACCTCCAGCACGTGCACCCCGGCGTCCGAACGGTCGGCGCCAGCGGGGTCCAGCACGTACTGCACGTTCATCAGTCCCGCAATCTTCAGGGCCCGCGCCATCTCCAGGGTGTGGCGCTCGATGGTGGCCACGGCCCGTGGCGAGAGGTGCTGCGGCGGATACACGGCGATGGAGTCCCCACTGTGGACGCCGGCCCGCTCCACGTGTTCCAGGATGCCGGCAATCAGCACCGACGTGCCGTCGCTCACCGCGTCCACCTCCACCTCCCGGCCGCCCAGGTAGCGGTCCACGAGGATGGGATGGGCCGAACTCACCAGCACCGCGCTGCGCACATACTCCTCCAGGTCCGTGGCGTTGTAGCAGATCTCCATCGCGCGACCGCCCAGCACGTAGGAGGGGCGGACCAACACCGGATAGCCGGTGCGCGCGGCGACGGCCTGGGCCTCCCCCAGTGAACTCGCGCTGCCGCCCATCGGGCGTGGGATCCCCAGGTGCTCCAGCAGGTTGTCGAACTGCCCCCGGTCCTCGGCGGCGTCCACCCCGGCGGGCGACGTGCCCAGGATCCGGACACCGGCCGCGTGCAGCGGCCCGACCAGGTTGATCGCGGTCTGGCCGCCGAACTGGGCGATCACCCCCAGGGGACGCTCCCGCCGGATCACCGCCATGGTGTCTTCAAAGGTCAGCGGTTCGAAATACAGCCGGTCGGCGGTGCTCCAGTCGGTGCTGACCGTCTCGGGGTTGTTGTTCACGATGATGGCCTCATAGCCCGCCTCGCGCAGGGCCCAGACCGCGTGCACCGACCCGTAGTCGAACTCGATGCCCTGCCCGATGCGAATCGGCCCGGACCCCAGCACCAGCACCTTGGGCCGGTCGCTGGGCCGCGATTCGTCCTCGACGTCGTAGCAGGAGTAGAAGTACGGGGTGGCCGCCTCGAACTCGGCGGCGCAGGTGTCCACCATCTTGTACACGGGGTGGATGTCCAGCGCGAGGCGCGCCGCAGCGACCTCCCCCTCCTCCCGCCCGATCAGCAGCCCCAGGCGCCGGTCCGAGAGGCCGGCCTCCTTCATGCGCCGCAGGCCGGCCGCGTCCCCCAGGAGCGCCGGTCCCGCGGCACCGGCCGCCGCCTCCAACTGGACCAACCGCTCCAACTGCCGCAGGAACCAGGGGTCGATCGCCGTGCGCTCCTGCAACGCGCGGACGGTTTCCCCGCGGCGGAGCGCCTCGCACAAGAGGAACAGCCGGCGGTCGTCGCCCGGCACCAACTGCGCCAGGAGGTCGGCCAGGGACATCTGTTCGACGCCGGGCAGCGCGCAGCCGTCCAGACCGGAGTCCAGCGAGCGGATGGCCTTGTGCAGAGCCCCGGTGAACGTGCGGTCGATGGCCATGACCTCGCCGGTAGCCTTCATCTGCGTGCCCAGGGCGCGGTCCGCTGTGCGGAACTTGTCGAAGGGCCAGCGGGGGATCTTGAGCACGACGTAGTCCAGCGACGGCTCGAAAAACGCGAAGGTCGAGCCGGTCACCGGGTTGCGGATCTCGTCCAGGGAGAGGCCCACGGCGATCTTGGCCGCCACCTTGGCGATCGGGTAGCCGGTGGCCTTGCTGGCCAGGGCCGAGGAGCGGGAGACGCGCGGGTTGACCTCGATCACGTGGTAGGCGTCGCTCTGAGGGTCGGCCGCCAGTTGCACGTTGCACCCGCCCCGGACCCCCAGGGCGCCGATGATGCGCAGGGAGGCGGCGCGCAGCCGCTGGTAGTCGCGGTCGCTCAGCGTCTGGGAGGGCGCCACCACGATGGAGTCGCCGGTGTGCACACCCACCGGGTCCAGGTTCTCCATGTTGCAGACGGTGATGGCGTTGCCGCGCCCGTCCCGCATGACCTCGTACTCGACCTCTTTCCATCCGTAGATCGAGCGCTCCACCAAGCACTGGCCGATGGGGCTGTGGCGCAGCCCGCGCTCCAGCACGGCCGCCAACTCCTCGCTGGTGCGCGCGAACCCGCCGCCCGTGCCCCCCAGGGTGTATGCCGGGCGCACGATCAGCGGGAACCCGATGCGCCCGGCGAACGCCTCCCCCTCGGCCAGGCTGTGCACGACCGCCGAGTCGGGGACCGGCTCGCCCATGGCGCGCATCGCCTCCCGGAACAGCTCGCGGTCCTCGGCCTTGCGGATGCCCTCCAAGGGGGTGCCGAGCACCTCCACCCCGTAGCGCTCCAGCACGCCGGCCTCGGCCAAGGCCACGGTCAGGTTCAGCCCCACCTGCCCGCCCAGGCCGGCCAGCACCCCCTGGGGGCGCTCCTTGGCGATCACCGCCTCCAGTTGCGGCACCGTCAGGGGTTCGATATACACCCGGTCGGCGATCTCGGCGTCGGTCATGATCGTGGCGGGGTTCGAGTTGACCAGCACCACCTTGAGCCCCTCTTCGCGCAGCGCCTGGCACGCCTGCGTACCGGCGTAGTCGAACTCCGCCGCCTGGCCGATGACGATGGGACCCGAGCCGATGACCATCACCTTGTGCAGATCGGGGCGGCGCGGCAAGGCGAGGGGCCTCCTTCCGTGTGCGGGCCGGGACGCACCGGTCAGCGAGCGGCCAGCGCGCTACGCCGGCCGCAGAGGTCCAGGAACTCGGTGAACAGTTGTCGCGAATCCTCCGGACCGGGACAGGCCTCGGGGTGGTACTGCACGGAGAAGGCGGGGAGCGTCCGGTGGCGCAACCCCTCCACCGTGCCATCGTTGAGGTTGCGGTGGGTGATCTCGACGGTGTCCGGATCCAGGGACTCCGCGACCAGGGCGTAGCCGTGGTTCTGCGTCGTGATGGCGCCCAGACCGCTGCGCAGGTCCATCACCGGGTGGTTGACCCCGTGGTGGCCGAACAGCATCTTCTCGGTGCGCCCGCCCAGGGCCAGCCCCAGCAGTTGGTGGCCCAGGCAGATGCCGAAGAGGGGCAGGCCGGCGGCCAACAGGGCGCGGATCGTCTCCGGCGCCCCGCGCACCCAGCGCGGATCGCCGGGGCCGTTGCTCAGCAGCACGCCGTCCGGCCCCAGGGCCAGGATCTGCTCGGGCGTGTATCCGGCGGGGGCCACCGTGACCCCCGCCCCCAGCGCCATCAGGCTGCGGGCGATGTTCGCCTTGTGGCCGTAGTCCACGAGCACGACGTGCGGCGTGCCTCGGCCCAGGACATACGGCTCGGCGCACGTCACCTTTCCCACCAGGTCGCCGGCGTCCCAGGCCTGGGCCCGCACGGCCAACTCCGCCACATGCTCCGGCGTCGCGCCCCCAGGCGCCAGCACGCCGCGCACCACCCCGAAGCGCCGCAGGTGACGCGTGAGCGAGCGGGTGTCCACACCGCTGAGCCCTGGGATGCCGTGCGCGCGCAGGTAGGCGTCCAGATGCCCCCGCTCCCCCCAGTGGCTGGGGTCGCCGCACACCTCGCGCACCACAAAGCCCCCCACCCAGGGGCGGTGCGACTCCGCCTCGTCGTGGAGCGTGCCGTAGTTGCCCATCAGGGGATAGGTCATCACGACCAGCTGGCCGGCGTAGGAGGGGTCGGTCAGGACCTCCTGGTACCCGGTCATCCCCGTGTTGAAGACGACCTCCCCGATCGCCCCCTCCGCCTCCAGGGAGCCGAACGCCTCCCCCGCATACACGGTGCCGTCCTCGAGGACCAGCACGCCCTGCACCGCCCGCACCCCTTCCATGCCGGGATCCCACGCTATGCTAACGCATTTTTATGCACTCGTCATCCAGAGAGAAGACCACCCGCCCCGCCACCACGGTCAGCAGCGCGCGGCCGGTGAGCCGGCGGCCGGCCGCCGGGCTCACCGGGCCCGCCGTCCAGGCGCACGCCGGGTCGAACACCGTGGCGTCCGCCGGCGCCCCGGGGGCAAGCGTCCCGCCCGGGAGGCCGAAGCGGCGGGCGGGGCCGGCGCTCGCCGCCTGCGCCAGACCCAGGGGCCCCAGGACCTCCAGACCCAGGGAGAGCGCGCCCTCCAGCGCGGGCCCCCCGTAGGACGCATAATCATACTCACACGCCTTCTCCTCCGGCGGGCAAGAGGCGTGTCCGGAGGCCAGGAGGAGCCTGCCCTCCCGCGCAGCCGCCACCAGGGCTAGGCGGTCGGCCTCGGAGCGGAGCGGCGGGGAGAGCTTCGCCTCGGTGCGGTAGCCCCGGATCGCCTGCTCGGTCAGCGCCAGATGGTGGGCCGTGACCCCCGCGCTGGCACCCCCCAGCACCCCCAGGCTGCTCGCCGCCGACAGCGCCGCGAAGTGCGGTGGAGGGCCGGCGCCCGCCGCCGCGGCGACGTCCCGCGCGACGGCCGCCACCTCGGCCGCGGCCGGGATGCCTCGCAGCCCCATCGCGAAGGACAGCGGGCCCTCGTGCGCCACCCCGCCGCCCACCAGGTCGGCCAACTCGGCATGCAGCACGAGCGGCCGCCCCAGGGCGCCGGCGTAGGCCACGGCCTGGCGGACCCGGCCCGCGTCCCCCAGGGCCGCCGGCCAGTCGCTGAAGGCCACGGCTCCGGCCCGCGCCAAGAGGCCCATGTCCGCCAGGCCACCCCCGTCGGTGGCCGCCGCCACGGGGTGGAAGCGCACCGGATGGCCGCCAGCGGCCAGGGCCGCGACGCGCCGGGGATCGGTGCTGCGAGTGTGGGCCAGGACGGCCGTGTATCCGGCGGCGGCCGCCGCCACGGCCAGGGCCTCGGGCCCCTCGCGCCAGGGGTCGGGGTCCAGGTCCAGGCGGCAGAGGGTGTCAATGGGGCCCGGCAGCACGAGCAGGCCGCGGCAGTCGCGCGCCTCCCACTCGCCCGTCGGCGCCGCCTCCCCGGGCCGCCGTACGGCCACGACCCCGTCCAGACCCAGATAGACGTCCGCCGGCCCATCCCACCCCAGTAGCGGATCGGCCAGGTGCCCGCCCACAAGGGCGATCACGACGCCAGTCCCCCCTCTTCGAGCAACTGGTAGAGGACCGCCATGCGCACCGCCACCCCGGCGGAGACCTGGGCCTCCATCTGGGCGGTGGGCAGCGCCATGGCCTCCGGGCTCAGCTCGACGCCGCGATTGACCGGGCCGGGGTGCAGGAGCAGCGCCCCGGGGCACAGGCGCGCCAGCCGGTCGGGGTCCAAGCCCCAGAGGGCGCGGTACTCGGCCGACGCCGGCACGATCCCCGCCTCCTGGCGTTCGCGCTGGATGCGCAGGGCCATCACGGCGTCGGCCCCGAGCAGGGCATCCTCCAGGTCATGGGACACGCGCGCGCCCAGGGCGGGGCCGGCCTCGGGCGGGACCAGCGTGGGCGGCCCCGCCAGGCAGACGCGGGTCCCCATCGCGGCAAAGGCGCGGGCGGCCGAACGCGCGACCCGGCTGTGCAACACATCGCCGACGATGGTCAGCGCCAGGCCCTCCACGCCGCCTCGGGCCCGTCGCACGGCGAACAGATCGGCCAGGGCCTGCGTGGGGTGGGCGTGCGTCCCGTCCCCGGCGTTGACCACCGGCACGTCCAGGTGGCGCGCGGCGAACTCGGCCGCGCCGCTGGCCGGGTGGCGCACGACGATGCAGTCGGCGCCCAGGGCCTGGCTGGTGCGCAGCGTGTCCAGCAAGGACTCGCCCTTGACGACCGAACTCGACTGCGCCGCCAGCGAGAGGGCGTCGGCGCCCAGAGACTTGCACGCCAACTCGAACGAATGCCGGGTGCGCGTGCTGGCCTCGTAAAACAGCAGGACCACCGTGCGCCCGCGGAGGGCGGGCACCCGCGGGATCGGTCGCTGCAGGATCTCGGCCATCGACTCCGCCGCGTCCAGGATCTGCGTGAGCGCGGCGGCGCCCAGCCCTTCCACATCGCAGAGGTGCCGCAACCGCTCCAGGCCACTCCCCTCCCCTACACCTGCTCCATGATGGCGACCTCGTCGCGGCCGTCGACCTCCAGCAGGCGCACCTCGACCACCTCGCGGTTGGCGGTCGGGACGTTCTTGCCCACGTAGTCGGCGCGGATGGGGAGTTCGCGGTGTCCCCGGTCGATGAGGGCGGCCAACTGGATCTGCGCCGGCCGGCCCAGATCCACCAAGGCGTCCAGCGCCGCGCGCACGGTCCGCCCCGTATACAGGACGTCGTCGACTAGGATGATCATCTTCCCGGCGGGATCACCCGGCATGAGCGTGCGGCCCACCTGGGGCCGGTCGTGCTTGGTGGTGAGGTCGTCCCGGTAGAGCGTGATGTCCAGTTCGCCGATGGGCGGGGAGATGCCCTCGAAGGCGTTGATCTCGCGGGCCAGCCGCTGGGCCAGCGGCACCCCCCGCCGCCGCACCCCCACCAGCCAGACGCCGGCCGCCCCGTTGTGCCGCTCCACAATCTCGTGCGCCATGCGCCGCAGGGCCCTACCCATCGCGGCCTCGTCGAGGATGATCGCCTTCTCGCGCAGTTCCACCGGCCATCCCACCTTCACGCAACAAAGGGCGAGCTCTGCGCGGTGCGCAACGAGCACGCCCTGAAAGGCCGGGATGTGTCTGCCTTTTTGGCGGCTCCTTGCGCGCCTCGCCGGGCGTGCTTAAAGGTGCCAGAACCACTCGAAGTATATCAGAGCCCATCGACCAAGAGTCAAGCGGCTTGGTCGGCGGGGCGGCGGGTCCAGACGCGCGAGGCCGAGAGCAGGGCCGCCACCACCAGGAAGCCCATCGACACGTAGAAGGCCGAGTGCAGCCCGGTCGTGAAGGCCGTGGCCAGGGCGCCGTGAAGGTTGGCCGTCCCCACAAAGATCGCGAAGGCCAGGTCGCGCGGGATCGAGCGCGACGCCACCAGGATCGCCATGGAGAAGGAGAAGACCATGCCGACGTTGGCGAACGTGCGCAACATGCCCGAGGAGATGCCGAACACCTCGCGCGGAGACGCCTTCATCACCGCCGCGTTGTTGGACGGGAAGAAGCAACTCGACCCGATGCCGTTGACCGTGCTGGCCAGCACGACGAACCACAGGCCGGTGGTCAGCGACAGCTGCGCAAACAGGAAGAGGGCGACGACCTGGATGGCCAGGCCGGCCGTGGCGGGGATGACGGCGCCCACGCGGTCGGCCAGACGGCCGGCGAACGGGCCCATCAAGCCCCCGATCACGTAGCCGGGCACCAGCAGCAGCGAGGCGTGCAAGGGCGAGAGGCCGCGCGGGCCCTGGAGGTACATGATGACCAGGAAGAGCACCGCGTAGTTGGCGAGGCCCTGGAAGAGCGACGCCAGGAGCGAGGGGGTCATGGTGGGCAGGCGGAAGAGCGAGAGGTGGACCATGGGCTCCGCCTGTCGGCGCTCGATGAGGATGAAGGCCCCCAGCAGCAGCACGCCGCCCGCCAGGAAGACGATGATCGAGGCGTTCAGGGAGTGGGTCGCCAGCTGGGTCACGCCCCAGAGGATCCCGAAGAGGCCCGCGCCTCCCACCAGCATCCCCAGCACATCCACGTTCCGCTGGCGGCGCTCGCCGTGGTCGCGCAGGACGCGGACGGCCAGGGCCACGGCGATCAGGCCGATGGGCACGTTGATCCAGAAGATCCAGCGCCACGAGATGTATGTCACGATCAGGCCGCCGAGCACGATGCCCAGAACCGCCCCGATGCTCCACCCCACCGCGTTGTATCCATAGGCCCGGCCGCGGCGCTCCGGCGGGAAGATGTCGGCCAGGACCGCCCCGCTGTTGGCTGTGACCAGGGCGCCCCCAATGCCCTGGAGCAGGCGGAAGCCGATGATCGACAACTCGTTCCAGGAGAGGGCGCACAGCGCCGACCCCAGGATGAAGATGAGGAAGCCCGCCTCATACATGCGCACCCGCCCGTACATGTCTCCCAGGCGCCCGACCTGGGTGGCCAGCAGGGTGATGATCAGCAGGTAGCCGATGATGATCCAGATCACCGAGGACAGCGCCACGTGCAGGGCGCGCTCGATGGCCGGCAGCGCCAGCACCACGATCGTCGTGTCCACGGCGGTGATGAGCACCCCGGTCATGATCACGGCCAGCGCCAGGCCGGCGTTGGCCCCGGTATCGCTCGCCCCCTGGGATCCCATCGCCCTGGCCTGTGCCGCCATCCTGTCCGGCGCCCCTTCCGTCGTCGCCCCGTCCGCCGCGCGCCAGGGACTCAGTCGGCCGTGTGCCGCAGGGGCGCCAGGTGGCGCCGCAGCAGTTCCCGGAAGCGCGCGTGGTCGTCCGCACCGATATCGTTCCAGAGTTGCGCCTCGATCGCGCGCATCGCCTGCCAGGCCCGTCCGAGCACCTGGGCCCCGTCCCGGGTCAGGTGCAGTTCCAGGACGTGTCCGCGGCCCTCGCCATGGCGCCGGCGGATCAGCCCGGCGCTCTCCAGACCGGCCACCTGCTCGGCCATGCTCTGAGGCGTGACCGCCTTCTCCTGCGCGAGCTGGGCGATGCAGGCGCCCGGCGCACGCGCGATGGCCGCCATGACCCCCACCTGGGGCACCGTCAACTGCAGCGGCCCAAGCACCTCGTCGTAGGCCGCGCGCAACGCCACCCGCAGGTCGTTGATCAGGGAGCCCAAGGGCGGCGCCCCATCCTCCTCGCCTGGCATGCGGGCATTGTAACAGGGACCCTGATATCAGGCTACCTGTATCCAGGCGCAAGTGGAGAAGTTGGGGGGTACGGTCGGCGGACGGGACGCGAGGTCCGGGAGGGCGCCCCCCGGTCTGCCAGCGGCGGGTATGGACGGACGGCGGTTGCCCTTGGCGACGCGGCGGAACACTATGGGACTTGGGGGGTGCTTGCTTGGCGGTCCAAATCGACCTGCTGCACCGCGTCACGGACGATGAACTGCTGGCGCTCTCGGTGCGTAACCCGGGCTATCAGATCGAACGCACCCCGGATGGGAGGCTTGCCGTGTCACCCACCAGGACAGAGGGCGGGCACAGGAGCATGGAGGTGGCCGGGCAACTTTACGCGTGGAACCGCGGGTCCAAGTTGGGGATCACCTTCGACTCGTCGACGGGGTTCAACCTGCCCGACGGCTCGTGCCGTTCCCCGGACGCGTCCTGGGTCCGGCGCGACCGCTGGACGGCACTGTCTGCCGATCAGCGCAAGGGTTTTGCACCGCTGTGTCCCGATGCCGTTTTTGAAGTCCGGTCCGAGTCCGACGGGCTGGCCGAACTGGAGGCCAAGATGACGGCGTACATGGACAATGGTGCCCGCATCGGGGTCCTCGTCGACCCACTGCGCCGGTCGGCCTCGGTCTACCGGCCCGGCTCGGAGGTCGAGATCCACACCGGCAACGTGCCGCTGGGCCCCGAGTTGCCCGGCTTTGTCCTGGAACTGGGTCCGGTCTTCGACGGCGCATAAGACAGCCGGGCCGGCCCGCCTCGGGGCACGGGCCAGCGGCCGGCATGGACACCCCCCTGGCGTGCCGACCACCCTGTCTGGGCTGAAGCCTCCCACGGCCAAGCCTCTCCTCCCACCCCGCCGCCGGGGCCCCCACCGGGACCGGCCGGTAGGTCCGTATCGCCGACCACATTCTGTTCTCGACTTCCCGGCCTCTCGCGACGAAGACCATCTTCTGAGGAGGCCCTCGGGGAGTGCCCTCCCTGGATCCCCTGGTGGGCGTTCTAGAGTTTCAACCCTACTCGCAGAGTTCGGCTCATTCACTGCACAATCTGACGCAGCCCTGGTGCCACAAGAGGATGGAAATATCAGGTGGATTGTGCAGCGCGGTAGGCGCTGCCGCACCGTGAGCACAACATGTTGTACGAGGTATTGACCGCAGTCACTGCATATTGTCGGCGCAGGCGTTTCGGCTGCACAATGCCGCCGCAGGTCTTTGGCGCAAATGAGCCGAACTCTGACTCGGCATTCCTGTTGTTGCGACAGGGCACGATGCGGCGATTGGACGCCGCATATCAGTTTCAATGCCCTACTCGGCATTCCTGTTGTTGCGACGGCCGGGGGCGGCGCTCCGGACGGTCTGGTCCCGCTGTTTCAATGCCCTACTCGGCAACATAAGCGTCACATCCCTTGCCGGCCCCGCTCTACGTGGGACTGGCGGGCCGCATCGTCAGACGGCCTATCGCAGCACGATCCGGTAGCTGCAAGCCCCCGGCTTCAGCCGTGGGGCTCTGACCGAAGCGTACGGGGCGAAATCCACAAACACCTCAACGGACGCTACGCCGATCGGGGCCCGCCCCTGCGGACCCCGCCGCTCAGCGCCGCCGCTCGACCTCGTCCACAAAGCGGCGCAGTTCCAACTCCATGGCGGCCACCCGGTCCGGCTCGATCCCGGCCAGGTTGGCGTGCTCCCCCGGATCCCGCCGCCGATCATAGAGTTCGGGTCCACCGCTACCGTCGATGGGGAGCAGGAAGCTCCAGTCTGCGGTGCGCAGGCTCCACTGGCGCCCGTGGTGGGCCGTCACGGCGAACTCCCGCACCCCCTCGGCCTCCCCCCGCAACAGCGGCATCAGGCTCTTGCCCGTCAGTTCCACCCGGCGGCGGTCCACCACCACGTCCTGGGGGAACATCGTGCGGGTGGGCGCCAGAAAGGGCAGCGTCAGGGGACCGCCGATGCCCAGGGCGTCCAGCACGGTGGGCATCAGGTCCACCGTCTGCACCAGGGCGGGGACGCGGCGGCCCGCGCCCTGGCCCCCCGGGTGGCGCAGGATCCAGGGGATGTGCACCAGTTCCTCGTAGTTCCAGGGCATCGCCTTGCGGATGATCCCGTGTTCCCCGAAGGGCTCCCCGTGATCAGACACATGCATCACCAGCGTGTCGTCCCACAGGCCCAGCGCGCGCACGGCGTCCAGGACCACCCCGGCCCAGCGGTCCACCATGGTGACCTCTCCGGCATAGAGCGCCATCGTGCGCCGGATCTCGGCCTCGGTCATGTACCCGGCGACCGGGCCGGCCACCGGGTCGATGATCTCGGCCCCGCCATCCCCGGCGCCATACAACGACCGGTAGGGCTCGGGCGGGTCCCAAGGCTCGTGCGGGTCGAAGAAGTCCGCCCAGAGGAACAGCTTGTCTTTGCGCCCCTGCACCCGCACCTGCTCCTCCAGCCAGGCCACCGCCCCCTTGGCGACCTGGGCGGTCGGCATGCGTTCCTCATCCCCGGCCCAGGCCGTGCGGTTGCGCAGGTACTGTTCGAAGCGGGGCCGCCAGAGGGCGTCGGACTGGTCCCCCTTCAGGCGGTGCCACGGCCCGACCTCGACCCGGATCGCCGGATCGACGATCCACGGGTCATATTCCTGGCCGCGCACCCAGCGGACGGTGTCGAAGCCGCGGCCGCAGTTGTAGACGGGCTTGTGCATATGGTACGTGTCCGTGATCAGCGCGGAGGTGTATCCGCGGTCCCAGAGGACCTCGGCGAGCAGGTAGTCGGAGTGCTCGAACTGCTGCCACCCCCGCCAGGGGAACTGGTAGCGCCCGGTCCACCAGGCCGTGCGCGTGGGCATGGTCGGGAGGTTCTCGCTGTAGCAGTGCTCGAAGAGGGTGCCCTCTCGGGCCAGGGCGTCCAGGTTGGGGGTCTGGATCCACGGGTTGCCGTAGCAGCCCAGATGATCGGCGCGCAGGCTGTCGGTGCACAGGACCACGACGTTCACGCGGACCAGCCTCCCCGCGGGCCGGATGGGGGTCCCCCACCGTCCCGCCAACGGGGCGGGGTTCTCGCCGCCGAGGTGGGTGTCCTGCGGCCGGCGGTGTGGCGATTCCCTGAAATGGGTCCGTCCCTGCCAGTCGCGTCCAGGGCCCAGCTGTGCTAGAAATGAAGTGACTGCCATACATTATGGAGGGATGGCCATGCCCGGCATCGCTGCCGACGTCACCGCCCTGATCGGCCACACGCCCATGGTCGCGCTGCGCTCCTTCGGGGACCAGGCCCGCCTGGTCGCCAAGCTGGAAAGCTTCAACCCCGGGGGGAGTGTCAAAGATCGCATCGGCCTGGCGATGATCGCCGCGGGCGAGCGCGAGGGGCACATCCAGGCCGGGACGACCATCATCGAGCCGACCAGCGGGAACACGGGCATCGGCTTGGCGATGGTCGCGGCCGTCCGCGGCTATCACCTGGTCCTGGTGATGCCGGAATCGGCCAGCATGGAACGCCGGCAGTTGCTGGCGGCCTACGGCGCCGAGCTCGTGCTGACCCCCGCCGCCGGCGGCATGCGCGGCGCCGTGGCGCGCGCCGCGGAGTTGGCCGCGGCCACCCCCGGAGCCTTCATGCCCCAGCAGTTCCGTAACCCGGCCAACCCGGCCGTCCACGCTCAGACCACGGCCGAGGAGATCTGGGAGGCGTGTGGCGGTGAGATCGACGCGCTGGTGGTCGGCGTCGGTACCGGCGGAACGCTGACCGGCGTCGGGCACGTGCTCAAGGAGCGGCGGCCCGGCGTGCTGGTGGCCGCAGTGGAACCGGCGGCCTCGCCGGTGCTCTCGGGCGGCGCGCCCGGCGGGCACCCCCTGCAGGGCATCGGCGCCGGCTTCGTGCCGGAGATCCTGGACCGTGCGCTGATCGACGAGGTGATCACAGTGGAGGCGGCCGACGCCTTCGTCGCGGCCCGCCAACTGGCCCGGCGCGAGGGCATCGTCGCCGGCCCCTCCTCGGGCGCCGCCGTCCACGCCGCGGCCCAGGTAGCCAACCGTCCGGCGTTCCGCGGCAAGACGGTCGTCACCGTCCTGCCCGATACCGGAGAGCGCTACCTGTCCACGACGCTGTTTGCGGCCCCCGAAGGCCAGGCCTGAGGGCCGGCCGACCCCATGGGGCCGAGCGGGCCGGGATGCGCGTGGCAGGGCTTCCCACCATCGGTCACGGCGAGGCGGAGAGCGGTTCCGCGTTCCCCGCCTCGTCCAGGCCCGTGTCCAAGGTGGTCTGTCCAGGAAGGCGGGGAAGACTTCCGTCAGATGGCACGATGCCCGGGCGGCGTGGCGTCCCCACCGATGTCCACCTGCCGCGCGCGGGTGCGGAGAGCGGGATGGTGCAGGACGCGCTTCACGAGTGCAGAGGGCCCGCCCAGGCAGGTCCAATCATCGTCCCACAACGTGGAGACCAGCTAGGCGCGATCATGGGGGAAGAGCAGGTCCGGCAGCGCGCACCGCGGGGATGGCCACTTGGCCCCTCGCCACGTGGCCGCCTGGGCCGGACCCGCCTGCACCAGCACGTAGGGCCATGCCGCATACAGGCTGACCCGCGGCGCCTGGGGGAACGCGACGTCGGCGGCGCCGGTCTCCAGATAGCCGAGCCACCACGGCTCTCCCGCCGACTGGTCGCTCAAAACCTCCAGCAGGGCGCGCGCGTGGCCGGCCCGCTCGTCGGCCCCATCCGGCACCACGACGGTCGCATACGCGGAGAAGATCGGCGGGATGGCCGCCGTGATGCTCAGGCCTGGGGTCGTGCCCGCGTTGATCCACTCAACCTCCGCATCGGTTCCGACCAGCCACCACACGCCGTCCCGGAAGACCCGCCCCGGCGGGTCGAGGGGTGCCCTGGCGGCGGCACCTGACCGGTGCCGCGCGGTGGGCTGTGGGCCGGGCTCCACAGATGGGTGATCCTTGGCCATGAGGCCAGGATAGCACCGCCACCGCTGGGGTTGCTTGCTGGCAACGTCGTGGAAGCCGGGGCGGGGGGCCCCCTGCCGAACGTCGCTCTGGTCTCCGGGTCGGGGACGGCAACCGGCGCACCGCCGCTAGCTGGAGGGCGCCGGCCCGGCCCCGGGCTCCAGGCGCCACACCTGGAGGAATCCCGGGGGGATCGACAGGGACACGGTGACCCCCTGGGGCCCGGTCGTGGCCGGGATGCTCTTCCCCGTGCCCACGTTGACCAGGTGGTCGGTCCCCTGCGGCAATCCCAGCCCCGCCAGGTTCAGCGTGAGGCTCCCGCTCCAGGACGAGGTGGGGTTGACCCCGGCGACGGTCATCCACGCCGTGCGCGCGGACCCGTCCACCGTGGGCACGACCTCCACGTCGGTCGTGACCGGAGACAGGGTGGCGAACGCCGGCGCGTACGGTTGCAACTCCACGGGGCTGGTCACGACGTGGCCCCCCTGCCCGATGTAGTTGGCGATGGCCGTGCCCCCGGCGCCGTTGATCGGGAGCACCGCCTTGAACTGGGAGAGGTGCACCACGCCCGCCGCCAACTCGGCGCTGGTGACGACGGTGAAGCCGGTGGGGTCCTCCCGCCACAGTGTGGCGAGTTCGTGCTGCGTCCCGGCCAGGGCCGTGGGGTCGGTGAAGATGCTGGAGTACGAGAGATACAGGGCGACCGGCATCTGCGGGTAGCTCCCCCGCATCTGGCTCAGCAGGGGGATGGCCTGGCTATACACCGGGAAGCCGATCTGGTACTCCGGGCCGCCCGACGCGTAGAGGAAGAAGTCCATGCCGGCGGCGTGGGGGAACTCGAAGCCGAAGTGGCCCATGAACTCGGCGATCTCGGCGTGCAGCCCGCTGGGCCGCGGGGTCCACTCCTCCAGCAGCGGCACGCCGTAGGCCTTGGACAGGCTGGTGAAGAGCAGGGGCAGGCCGGTGTGGTCGGCGTCATCCAGCACGACCGTGCCGTGGTACTGTTTGGCCACCTGGAAAAAGACGTCCGGGACGTTGAAGGCGGTGCCGAACCCGCCGAAGCCCCCGCCCCAGTAGTAATACAGCGGGGCGTTGGTCTCCTGGCGGTAGATGGCGCTCATGCGGCTGTATGTCTCCTGGACGCTCCACTCCCGGAAGTGCTGATACACGCTGAACAGCGGTTGCCCATCGGTGGCGGCGGGCACCTGGTCCCAGGCCGTGTATGCGGCGGAGTACTGCTTGTTGAAGGCGGCCAGCGAGGCGTACTGCGTCGGCAGCCACTGATGGAAGCGCGCCACGTCCTGCGGCGCGTAGCCGTTGACGTCCTGGCTGGCCCCGCTGGGCGACGGCCCCCACATGTAGTCGAGCCAGCCATAGTCCAGGAAGGCCCCGCCGAAGCCCGGGCTGCTCTTGATGTGCGCCACCGTGTCCTTGATGTATGTGAAGTACGCCTGGCGGTTGGTCTGGCTCCACCAGACCGGCACCACAGAGCTATGGCCGCCGCTGCCCACGTCGTACTGGGTGATCCACGACGGCGGGTTGCCGGTCCACAGCGAGTACCAGAAGATCGGGATGACCTTCACACCCGCCTTGGCCGCGTTCGCCAGGTCCCCGTCGAGCAGGGTGAAGTCGAACTTGCCGGCAGAGGGCTCGACGGCCGCCCACTCCATGTTGATCTCGGCCCGGTGGATGCCCTTGGCCGCCAGTGCCGCGAAGGTCGCCTCCGACCAGGGTTGGGCGGGGTGCAGGGCGGTGTAGGTGACGGTGGCGTAGACGACGGTGTGACTGGTCGTGTACAGGGGCGAGGTCGGGTCCACCTGCAGGTAGAGGTAGGCCACGCCGCCGGCGGTGCCGGGCGCCAGGACCTCCGCGCTCTTGCCGTCCACCGTCTGCACCTTGTACAGGCTGTCGCCCTGGCTCCCCCCGACGGCCACCTGCGTGACCCCCTGGCTCTCGTTGCTCGTCCCCAGTTCGCCGATCGTCTCGTTGGCAAAGGTGATGCTCGCCGTCTGACCGCCCTTTCCGGGGGCCGCGGTGCCGAGCACCAGCTTGTGCACGGCGATGCCGTTCCCGCCCGAGATGCGCAGGTCCGCTCCCCAGTTCTCCTTGCCGTCCCACTGGACTTGGGTCAGCCGCCAGGTCTGCGTCTGCCAACCGGCCGTGGGAAAGGCCGAGCTGGTCGAGTCGTAGGCGCCGTCGAGGGCGGCGGCCGCGTCCGACGAGGTGTACTGGATGCCGATGGAGGTGGCGGAGGGGGCCCAGGCCAGCTGGGCGGCCCAGATGGGCGCGGAGGACGCGTTCCCCGTCGCGCCCAGGGCGCTGCAGCCCACCAGGACCGCCGCCAGAGCGACCGCCACGAACCCCGACCAGACCGTCCGCGCTCCGCGCATGCCGCCACCTCCACACCGTACCCCCTCCCGCGGCCCCGGGTCAGGCGCCCGTGCTGCCGCTACGCGTCAGGCGCATGAGTTCGAAGAGCACCTCGGGCAGGACCAGCGTCGTTCCGCCGGTCGCTTCCAGGCTCAGTCCCAGATCCGCGATCTGCTTGGTGGTGTTGTTCCAGAGCACGATCTCGTGTGCCCCGAACATGTACCCGCCGGTGGGCGGCGGGAACGTCGGGTTGGTACCCCCGCTCAGCCAGATGCACGGCGTGTCGCCCACCCACTGGATCCGGGGGGACGACCCGCTGCCCAGGAACATCCCGCGCGGCTGGATCTGCTTGACGTACTCCGCCAGGACCGTGTCGGACAGGGTGGCCGGGCCGGCCGGGTTGGGCCATACCCAGGGGATGGGGATGCCGGCGGCCCGCATGGTCTGCGCCGTGCGGGACGTGTAGGCCGGCAACTGGGCGGCCGGCCACATGTTGGCATACATGTACCCGGCGCCCGAGGGCCCCGTGGAGAACGCGTCGTTGGGGGTGGCCGTGCGGCGGAAGTACGCGAGGATCGCCGGTGCCATGTCCGCCAGGATGGGGTCCAGTGACCAGGAGATCGGCACCTTGCCGCGCGAGGTCTCCTGCCAGCGGTCGAAGATTGTGGACTCATCGGCGGCGGCGTTGTCCCCGTCGCTGACCTGCAGGGACATGAAGACCTTCTTCCCGGCGGCCAACAGGCGCTTGGCCTCGGCCGTCGCGTTCAGCTTGGAGGGCGCCGCCACCGGCGCCGACACGCCTCCCCACACGGTCGCGTTGGTGAAGAAGTTGGCGGCCACGACCGCCACCGAATTGGGAGAGGTGATCTGCACCGACGACCACTCGTACTGGCCCGAGGAGCCGTTGGACCACCAGCCCAGCAGGATCCCGTTGGGGACCATCCCCTTGTACAGTTGCTCCGCCATCGCCTTCTGCGTTGCGCGGAAGGGGTTGAAGGTGAAGCAGAAGGCGCGGCTGGCCACGGCGAAATCATACAGGTAGCCCCCGACGACGGGTTCCTCGCTGACCACGAACTCGCGGCTGCAGGCCGGCCACAGGTTCTTCAGCGCCCAGGCGTAGGCGGCGTCCTCGTCCGTGAACTTCCCGGTCAGATCCAGTTGCACGTCCAAACCCAGCGCAGACGCCTGGGAGCGGGTGGCCAGGAGCAGGTCGTGGAGCCCCGCGTAGGTGGCGGCGACGTTCTTGGTATACGGCAGGCCGTTCTCGCGGCTGGTCTGGGAGGGATCCCACACCACCGCCCCTTTATAGGCGCTGGCAAACCCGGCGAGGAACTGCTGCAGGTTGGCCGTCGACACCGTCTCCTGCGGGATGTGGGCCAGGGCGGTGCCGAGCCAGCCGGTGTCGAAGTTGCGCTGCACCAGGTAGAGGGACGGTCCCCGGCCGGAGCGGTTCACCAGCCCCTGGAGGCTGCACAGCAAGGCCAGGTCGTCGGGGGTCATCCCGGCGGTCTCCACCACCAAGAGCTTGGTGGGGATGCGCATGCGGGGCAGAAAGCGGGGGCCGGCCACGCCCCCGGTGAGGCCGCAGCCGGCGAGCAGCGGGGCGGACAGCGCGGCCGCAAGCCCGCCGCCTGCCAGCCGGATCGCGTCGCGCCGCGAGATGTCGATGGTGATCACCCCTTCGCAGCGGTAGAGGCTTCGGGTTGGCCCGGCCCGATTCCTCGCCCGGACCGCGCCGATCACCCGCCAGGGGGTGGCAGCGTGCCCGGGCACACTGCAGGGCACCGCCGCGCGTACGCGAACCAGCGACAGGAAGTCGTCGCGAAAGGCGGTCGGGCGTGGACGTTTGGGAGCGCTGGCTCAGCGTGGATCGCTTCACGGGTTCGGGCCCGCAGGAGGTCGAAGCGGGCCTGGCCCTGATCGACCAGATCCGGGGCTGGCTGCTGCAGGAATCACGTCTGGGTCCCGGGCAGACCGTGCTGGAGTTGGGGTGCGGCGCGGGGGAACTCCTGCCGCGCCTTTTGGACGTGGTCGGCCCGGAGGGTCGGGTCCTGGCGCTGGAGCACTCCGCGGGGCTCTGCGCCCGGGCCCGCGCCGGAGTGGCGGGCCACCCGGGCGCCGACCGCTGCACCGTGACCGAGGGCGATATGCGCCAGATCCCCTTTGCCCCGGCCAGCGTGGATGTCGTGGTCTGCCGGGCGGTGCTCCAGTATGCCGAGCGGGACCTGCCGCGAGTCGCGGCGGAGGTGGCGCGGGTGCTGCGTCCCGGGGGGCGGATCGTGGCCTTCGAGGTCCTTCCCGCGGACAGCACGCCACTGCTGCCGGTCCCGGCCGGGGATGCGGAACGGCACGCCCACGCCGCCGCGACGGCCCGCTGGCAGGCCCTCCCCTACGCGCTGGGCCGCGCCGACCTGGTGCGGGCCTTCGGGCCCCCGGCCTTCCTGCCCGCCGCCGTCACCGTCAACCTGACGGAGTGGCGGCAGCCATTCAGCGCCGAGGCCTTCGGGGAAACCCTGCTCCAGGTGCCGCGCCCGGGCTGTCCCCCGCTCCACGCCGTATACACCGAGGGGTTGGCGCCCGACCTCCGCGCGGCTTGGGACCGCCTTTTGGGCAGCGCGACCATCGCGGCCCAGCGCGGCGCCGTGGGCTACCTGAGCGCCCAGCGCGCGGCGACGGCCTGATCAGGAGGGAAGAGGGACTAGCCACCACCGCTCAGGGCGCGGTCGGCGGCCTCGTCCCACGTCTCGCGGAGCGAGGCCACCACCGGCGCGATGGCGAGGAGGGGGGCGTCGCTCTTTTCGAGATTGGCCCGGGCCAGGTTTTCCTGCACGAAGGCGTACAGCCCCTCCAGCCGCTCGACCAGTGCGGGGTCGGCCTGCCGCGCCAGGCTCCCGCGCAGGACGGCCACGATCTGCTGGGCGGCGATCAGGGACGTGTGGGCCCGCTGGATGTCGCCGGCGGCGATCGCCCGGCGCGCCCACCCCATGTAGGTGAGGACCCCTGCCAGCCCGGCCGAGGGGTACCGTTCCCGGGGCATGCTGTCGGCAGCCATCGCGGCATAGCTGAACACCGTCGGATGGGGGCTGGAGGACACCTTGGGCACCTCCGCTCGCGCTCCGCTTGGCCGCGCGGTTCCGGCACCGGGGTTGGAAGGTGGGGCCCGCCAAGCCCTCCCTGGCCCGGCGGTCCCAAGGGACGGCGGACATCCCTGTCCTTGGCCAGCCCCCGTAGCGAGGGTGGCTCCACCATGGTTATCGGTAAGGGGGCCCCCGGCGTTTAGCCCCCGGACAATTTTCTTCCCGCCCTGCCTCAGGGCTGCCCCAGCGCGTCGGCCAGGAGGCGGGCGACCTCGGGCCGGCTGAACTCGGGCGGGGGCGTCTCCCCGCGCCGCAACATGGCGCGGACCGCGGTGCCGGACAGGGTGACATGCTCCTCGTCGGGGTGCGGGCAGGTCTTGGCGGTGGCCATCCCGCCGCAGCGCCGGCAGTAGAAGGCGTTCTCGAAGGCCAGCGGGGTCACGCCGAGCTCGACGGCGTACTCGCTCACCAGCCGCTGCGCGTCAAACGGCCCGTAGAAGCCCCCGACCCCGGCGTGGTCGCGCCCCACGATAAAGTGCGTGCACCCGTAGTTCTTGCGGCAGATGGCATGGAAGACGGCCTCCCGCGGACCGGCGTAGCGCATGGCCGCCGGGAACACGGCCAGCAGCACGCGGTCCCGCGGATAGTACTGTTCAAAGAGCACCTCATAGGAGCGCATGCGGGTCGGGGCGGGGATGTCGTCGTCCTTGGTCTGGCCGACCAGCGGGTGCAGCAGCAGGCCGTCGACGATCTCCAGGGCACACTTCTGGATGTATTCGTGGGCGCGGTGCACCGGATTGCGGGTCTGGAAACCGGCCACCGTCCGCCACCCCCGGGCCATGCAGGCGGCCCGCGTCTGGCGGGGGGTCAGATGGTAGGCCGGAAAGGTCGGCTCCGGCAGGCGGAAGACGCGGACCGGACCGGCCACGGCGGCGCGGGGCTGGGCGAGGGTGGCGGCCACCCCGGGATGGGAGGGATCCAGCGTGCCGTAGACCGTCCGCGCCTCCCGCTCAAGGTCGCGCGAAAAGACTTCCTCCACGGTTAGGATGCCCAGGCGCGTACCGTCGGGGGCCTGCAGGGCCACCGCCTGCCCGTCGCGCAGTGCCCTGGCCCGCTCGGGATCTGCGGGGAGCACGATCGGCAGCGGCCAGATCACCCCGCCGTACCCGGACCCCAGGTGCAGCCCTTCGAGGACCGCCGTGTAGTCCGAGCGCCCCAGGAACCCCGCAAGGGGGCTCATGGCCCCGGTGGCGATCATCTCCAGGTCGGACACGGCCCGCGCGTCCAGCGGCAGAGCCGCCAGTTCCACGGCCCGCGCGCCGGCGTCACGCGCCTGCTCACCGTCGAGCAGGCAGTCCACCAACAGACCGCCATGAGGCCGGCTGGGTCCCTCCACGGGCGGGGTCTGGGGCACGGCGGCCGGTATCCCGACCGCGGGTTCCTGGGGCTGCGTCGGCAACGTCAATCCCTCCCTGGGCCACGAGGACCCGTTTTCCCGGTTACTGGTGCAGGCCGCACTCCGTCTTCTCCTGGCCTGCCCATCGGCCCGCGCGCGGATCCTCGCCGGGCCGGACGGCGCGGGTGCAGGGCCAGCAGCCGATGCTGGGAAAGCCCTGGTCGTGCAACGGGTTATATGGCACGTCGTGCGCGTGCACATACCGCCAAACGTCCTCCGTGGTCCAGGTCGCCAGGGGGTTGGCCTTCGCCAGGCCGAACCGATCGTCCCAGGTGACGAACGGGGAGTTGGCGCGGGTGGGGGCCTGCTCCCGGCGGATCCCGGTGACCCAGGCACGCCGTCCCGCCAGCGCCCGCCGCAGCGGTTGCACCTTGCGCAACTGGCAGCAGAGGTCCGGTTGGCGGCTCCACAGCGCCGGACCGTATGCCTCCGCCTGCGCCTCCACGTTCAGGTGCGGCTGCACGCGCACCGGGCGGATGCCGTATCGCCGTTCCAACCCGCGCAGCGTCGCGTAGGTCTCCGGGAAGAGTAGTTCGGTGTCCAGGTAGAAGACACCCACGGCCGGAGCCACCCGGCTGATCATGTCGACGAGCAGGCAATCCTCCACTCCGAAGGAACAGGCCAGCACCACCTCCGGAGCGTACCGCTGGGCCACCCAGGCGAGGACGTCCTCCGCCGGACCACCCCGCCGTTCGAAGACCTCGTTGCGGGCGGCCAGTTCCGCCGTCTCCCAGGCCGCCGCCCCTGGCTCGGCGGCCTGCACCGGCGCTTCCGCCGGCACCGTCCGCCCCTCCACCCCGCTGGGCACCTCTCCGCGCATACCCCGACCCCTTCCCGCCGCCGATGCCCCGGGGGGCCGCCCGACAGCGGTCCACGGTATGTTCGGGGGCAGGCATTGGCGATGGGGCGGACAGGGCCCCCCGCAGAATCGATCCGATTCCTGCGGAAAATACCGATATCCCCCACCATGCTAGGGGGGGGGCCCAGGGGTGTCAAGGCGGGGCCGCCGCGCGGGGACCCTCCCTGGTCATGCGCCGCCCGCCGTCGCATAATGGGCGGGGTCCGGGACCCTCCGCCGGAAAGGGGCGAGCCCGTCAGGACCCCACGGCGAAAGCCGGGGGCTTGCAGCTACCGGATCGTGCTGCGATAGGCCGTCTGACAGCGGCCCGCCAGTCCCACGTATAGCGAGGCTGGCCAGGTGGTTGGCTCCGATGTTCCTGGCCGCATTCAGGTCCGCGTGGAGGGAGAAGCCGCATTGCTGGCAGCGGAAGTCGCCCCGCCTCCGACGGTTGGCCTTCTCCCGGTGCCCGCAGCGGCTGCACTTCTGGCTGGTGTAGCGGGGATCTATCGTGGCCACGGCCACGCCCGCCAGGGCAGCCTTGTAGCGCCAGAAGCCGAGCAGGCGCGAGCAAGAATGCAGGCGGCGGCGCTGCTTGTTGCGTCCCGGCACGCGGTCACGGATGTCGGTCAGGTCCTCGCAGACCAGTGTTGTGC